>NZ_JAMPKB010000005.1:0-160328 GCF_039961925.1 Trichocoleus sp. DQ-U1
AACAAGTCTTTGAGCCGCTCCCATTGGTCATCGCGCAGGGCATACCGTCGTGTCATTGCTCAGCCTTTTCTTCTCTCTCTTGCTCTAGCTTATCTAATTGATGACACGCCCTAGCTTATCTAATTGATGACACGCCCTAGGCGTGTCATCTCAATATTGAAGCTGGCAGGGCCACCGCCACAATCTAGAATTTTTAACTGGAGGTCGTCAGGCGTTAAGTTGAACATCCTGATGTATTCTGCCAGGGAACGTCCCCAAGGAATGACGCTTTCAAGTTTTAATCCCATTTTTTCGAGCGATCGCATACTTTCCTTGGCTGATTATAAAATGACTGAAGGCTCTGTAATCAACCAACTAAGATGGAAAATTGACTTGGTGATGGTTAGATAGTTGAGTAAGTTATTTAAATTTGCTGCACAAAATTTTAATAAATATAAGAGATTTTGAGTAGATCGTTTTTGTGCCATCCTCATACAGGAAATGCCGGGTTCCGTACCTCAAACTGGACTTTCCAATTTATAAGATGACTAGCATTTTTTCTGTGTCTGGCAATGTCACTGATGCCTTTCTAGTTTAAGTTTCACTTTCCTCAGTCTCTATCCATGAGGTTGTCTGTGCTGTTGTTGGCTGTAGCGGAGGCTTTGGGGCAAGTTCTGTTTCTCTTTTAATAACTCTCATTGGCTGCAAAGAAATGGCTGATGCGAGTAGAGCGGGCACTCCCACAAGCGTTGTCATGAGCAACGAAGTCAAAAGCGATTCTCCTGCATTTTTAGGTTTCTGTTCGGAGTGATTTTCTAATGAGATTTCGACCTCTGTCAGATTTTGTTGAGGTATCTTGAAAAGTAGCTGTTTGACTACTTTTCCCAGTAAAATAAGGGGTAAAGTAATGAGTGCTGCGGGCAGAACTACCAGCCACACAAGTAAGCCGGAAATTAACCAAAATACAGTCGAATATACCATTTCTGAAAGTTTATGCATTGCCCTAGCCTTGCCCTCCATTGGTTGCCACACAGCTAACTCATGAGGAATCGTTGTTTGGCAGGAATTGCCTTTTTGCCTAAGCTTATAATCGGGTAGTATCGTCGCCGCACTTCGCCTCGTATATTTCAATTTTAAGGGTACGGCAATCAGGTACCCCTACTTTTTGGTTGAGTTGTAAATTGAGAAGTCAGACTTTGACGTACAATACTTCCCGATTCCAAGCTAATTCTGCTTGCCAGAGCGATCGCTCGTTCTCGATCGAAGATGATGTAGACAAAGCCGAAGCTTTCATGCCATTTTTTCGCACTCTTGGGCGTCGTGCCCATGTTGCGAGAAAACTACTATCTTATGGCATGAGTGATTATTGTTGATGGATTTGTATTAAAACCTAATTTAGTTGCTAGAAGCGATCGCAACTTTTGAGAGGATGGGGGATCGTAATCTCGATCGGCGTTGAGGGGGTAGACACGTCCCCATCCCCTAGAATCTATTTAACTTTGTACAACTTAACTTTGTACAACGCCAGAATTTTAGGCTTTTACTGCCAGCGGTAACACCTGATTGAGTTTGCCACTGCGGTAGCCTTCTAAATCGAGGGTGACGTAAATAAAGCCGAATTCTTGAAAGGCGGAAACCAGGGTGGATAAATCGGTGGTAAAAACAAATTCTTTAATTTGTTCTGACGGTAACTCGATTCTGGCGGTATCACCTTCGGAACGAACGCGGAGATTTTTTAATCCTAATTTACGCAGATAGATTTCTGCGCGTCCGACTCGTTGCAGCTTGCTGACGGTGATTTCTTCGCCGTAGGGGAAGCGGGAACTTAGGCAAGGTTGGGCGGGTTTATCCCACCAGGAAAGTCCGAGGTGTTGAGAAAGTTGGCGGACTTCAGCTTTGGTAATGCCTAATTCTGCTAAAGGCGATCGCGCACCCCTCTCTTTTGCCGCTTGAATTCCCGGACGATAATCCCCCAAATCGTCGGCGTTCACGCCATCTACAACATAGGGATAACCCAGTTGAAGTGCCAGGGGTTTAAGGTTGTCGTGAAGTTCGCTTTTACAAAAATAGCAACGGTTGACAGGATTCGAGGTGTAATTAGGATTGTCCATTTCGTGCGTCTGTATCACTTGATGGGCAATTCCAATCGCTGCTGCTTGGATTTGGGCGTCTTCGAGTTCTTCTGGGAGGAGGGAGGGAGAAACGGCGGTAACGGCTAAAGCGCGATCGCCCAAAACGTCGTAAGCAATCTTGGCAACCAAGGTACTATCGACGCCCCCAGAATAGGCAATTAATGCCCGATCCATTTCTGCAAAGAGGGTTTTTAGTTGCTCAAGTTTCTGCTTTATCATGGTTTGTTTAAAATCGAATCACAGAGGACGCAAAGGTGCTTCAGGTGCTTCAGGCGCTTCCGGTGCAGAGGAGATGGGGAGAAGTTTTTCATCCTTCCCTCAGTCCTCAGTCCTAAGTCCTCAGCACTCTCCAAATGGTGCAGAGGAGATGGGGAGAAGTTTTTCATCCTTCCCTCAGTCCTCAGTCCTAAGTCCTCAGCACTCTCCAGATCGTAACGAATTTCAAGCTTTATTCAATTCGTCTGGTGGCTGGATCGGTAAGTGTAAAGTAAAGCAGCTGCCTTGTCCCAGTTCTGAATCTACGGTGATATTGCCGCCATGAAGGAATGCCAGTTTGCGGGATAAAGCTAAGCCGAGACCCGTTCCTTCATATTGACGATTTAAACCACTATCTATCTGTAGAAACGGTTCAAAGAGGTTGGCATGATTGGCTTCGGCGATGCCAATTCCAGTGTCAATCACTGAAAATAAGATGGCGTCTGCGGTTTTTTCCACTTTCAGCGTAACTGAGCCAACTTGTGTAAATTTCACCGCATTAGAGAGCAGGTTGACTAAAATCTGCCTCAAGCGGTGATGGTCGCCTAGGCAGGTGGCGATGTCTGGGGCAATATCTACAATTAATTGCAATCCTTTGTTTTGCGCGCGTTCACGCACGACTGAAATAGACGCCTGACACACTTCCTCCACTAACAAGATTTCTAGGCTGAATTCTTCTCGACCGGCATCAATCATGGATAAATCTAAAAGGTCGTTAATCAGTTCCAATAAATGTTCGCCACCGGATGTAATGGAAGTGAGGTATTCTTGCTGTTTGTCATTGAGCGATCCGACAATTTGATCGACTAGCAGGCGAGAAAGCCCCAAAATGCTAGTTAGAGGGGTTCGCAGTTCGTGGCTCATCGTAGCGATAAATTCGCTTTTGGCACGATTCGCGGCTTCTGAGAGTTGTTTTTCTTGCTCTAATTGTTGGGTACGTTCTTTGACAAGTTGCTCGCTTGCTTCATAGCTTTGGGCATTGTAAAGCGCGATCGCCACTTGGTCAGCAATTCTTTCGAGAAGGTGAATTTCGTCTTCGGTGAAAGTTCGGTAACGGGTTGTGGATTGTAACGAAATTCCACCAAAAATCTGACCGCGAATAAAAATTGGCACTCTTACCATAGACAGGATTTGTAGCTGCCGAATTTGCTCTTCGCGGTTGGGAGAAGAGGGGATGTCTGCAATTTTGGGGGCATGAAAAACTTGATGAACCGAATAGTTAGAGGAAGGAGCTAATACATCGGGGTTTTCCGATCTAGGAAATTTGAGGTTCAAGACGGAAACCACTTGTTCGCTGACTCGCCATTCTTTGAGAATCTTAATTTCCTCTGGTTCTAAGGCAAAGATAGCGACTCGATCAATGCCGAAGAACTCTCCAGTTAGATTCACAATTTCCTGCAAAATATATTGTGGATCGAGGCTGGAATTTAAGCTCTGACAGATATTATTTAACAATCGCTCCCGCGTTGCTTGTTGTTGAACTTGAGCGAACAGCTGCGCTTGGTGGATGGCGATCGCGCATTGATTCGCGATCGCACTTACCAAAGCGATTTCATCTTCTGTCCATTGCCGTTCGCTAACACATTGATGCAGGCTAATCCCCCCCACCAAGGATTGCTGATACAACATCGGCATCGTCAGCATGGAGCAAACTTCATACTCTCTGGCTAATTCTTGCAGTTTGAGTGGGATGCGGTCGTCAATTTGGTTGAATATCAGCGGCTCACCTTGAGCAAGGGAGGAATGGTAATAGGAGTAGAAGCCGCAATAGACGCCAATCAGGCTATGCCTTTGAGGGGTAGATTCGCTAGCAAGGCAAGCCTGCATTTGTTGATTGGGATCGGGCAGAAAAATTAGACACCGACTGAGGTTGAGCGCTTCGTGCAGCAAATTGACGGTGGTTTGCAGCACTTCCTCCAGAACCAGCGTTTCTCGCATTGCTTGCACAATGCGGTTGATAATTGCCTCTCGCTGAGCTTGCTGCTGAATTTTGACAATGCGATCGCGCTCGATTCGGTGTTGTTCAAATTCGTGGAGCGATCGCATCAAAATCTCTGGCAGATGTTTCATCTGTTCTGAGCCAACATCGGCGATTTCAGCTTCCGGCGCGATCGCAATCAAAGGAATAAACTGCCCGGATTGTTGGACTAACTCTAATGCTTCTAAGGAGCTTGGGGCATCTGTGAGGGGGTGAGAAGGGGAATTTTCTAGTTTTCCCTGCCTCCCAGCCTTCCTATCTGTCATTGAGCTAGCATCCCCGCTCCCCTGGACTGACAACACTGCATCGTAGGTGTTTTGCTGCAATTGTTCTCGACAAGCGGCAGATGTAGCGGCAATTTCGTAAGTAAAATCAATGTCCGCTTCCCGCAGTGGATTTGTAATCAGCCCGACATCCGCGCTTGAAGCTATCACGATCAAGAGGCGGAGGGCATCTGGGGACGGAGCTTGTTGCAGTTGTGGCATCACGAGGCGAAGTACGAGCTGGAAACAAGGAGTAACGGACGAAGGATTAGGGACGGGTTTGCTTCTTTTACTTTCGCGCTTCTTCTAGCTAGTTTGTATCGCGAGGCAGCTCAAAACTCACGTCGCGAAAAAATTATGATAGCGATCGCTAAGAGGAGGACGGTATACACCAAACCATACAAAGCATCGGTTAGGAGCGCCGAGGAAGAAGGCAAAAGACCATAAACCGCCTGATTTTTGAGGTCTAGCCGAGATAAATCTGGCAGTACCACATATAAAGCATTTACGATCCGTTCGATGTCTACATTCCGACTTAATTTTCCCAGCTCTACTAAATCTCGGCTGGAATGTCCCATCAAATACACTGCAAATGTAAACAAGGTCGCTAACAGCGAACTTGTAAAGACGCCAAACATCAACGCGACAGCAGTCAGTAAAGATAGCTTAAAAAACAAGTACAGCGCCGAAATCAGAATGCTACCTAGCGGGTAAGAAATCTTACTTAAACTGAGGATGCCAAGATAAATTGCCGTCATAGCTGCGATCGAGACGCCTAAAACGGCTGATAGCCCCAGATGTTTGCCAATAATAAATTCGGCGCGACTGAGCGGTTTGGGAATTAACACTAAGACAGTGCGCTTTTCGATTTCTTTATTAATCAATCCAGTCCCGACAAATACAGCAACAATGGTTCCCAGTACATCCATTGCTGCTAATCCAACATCTTTAAGAATTTTATCCTCTGTTGTTGCTGCCACTTCTGGCAACAGTCGCCACGCCGCCACCATTAACAGCGCAAACAAACCGATGATATAGAGAACGCGATCGCGGATGACTTCCCGAAACCCATTCACTGCGATCGCCCAAATTCTCTTTAAACTCTCGATTGCTGCCCGAAACACATTTTTTTTCCTCGATTCTACTGTGCTTAAACTCATCGTCCTTCTAAATCATCATTGATGATTTCTCTCAACGATTTATATTTTATCGTTGGCACGAATACAAAATAACTCTTTTGTTACTAATAGTTAATTCTTTATGCGCTCAACTATCTTCCACGAGCAGCCACTTCCTAGCTCTATTGATAAGTTTTAGAGAGAGACTTCATCATTCATAGCTTTTTAGTTCGCTGATAGGTTGACAATTGACTTGTGCAACCGCAATATTTTGTGCTGCTGTCTGGCTAGGCGTCGTCCTTGCTCCAGTTACTATTGGTTGATAGCTTTGAGTAATTTGACAGTTTTTTTCCACATAATATGCTTCGGTTTGCGAACGAGGACCTTGCCAAATTGCGCGTAATTGTAAGTTGTATCCTGAGTTAATCGAACCAATATTATAGGTATAACGCCACCAAAAATCTTCTTCCACAAGCGGAATTTTTTTTGCGGCTTCTGCCCGAATTGCTTCTATACGCGGTTGTGGTTCTAGCAGCCATCGCTCCACTTCCGACCAAGGTTTATTTTCTAATTCTTGTACGATCAAGGGTTCCATAAATTCTAAAATAACCGTACCTCTAAGAGTCCTTGTTGATTGAGATGCTGATTGGGATACCATCGTGGTTTTCCCAAAATGATCCGACAGCAAGGTAGGATATTGTTCTAACCAATCTTGACTAATAAAATAAAATTGAATCCAGCAGCTAATTACCATATTGCTGCCAATCAAAATAACACTTCTTTGACGAAATTGCAGCGCCGGTACTTTTAATCTAAATCTTTCATCAAAAAAGGTTGGAAACACAGCAATCACTGATGAAAGCGTAGGCCAAACTATTAAAGCAATCGGTGGGATACTCCCAGTCCAATCGCCAAATAAAAACATACAGATTAAGGCACCCGTAATCCAAGGACCAATCGGAATACCCCAAATTTTTATTGGATTCTCTGTTGTAGCCCAGCTCACTCCAATAATTAAAAATAACCAACCGCAATGAGTGATAATATCATGTACTAAGTCAGTTGCAAAAAATGACATCACCCAAGAAAAGAAACTGAGATAAATAAACGTTTTCCAGGAATAAGCACGGGAAGGAGCTAGGGATTTCCATAATACTTTAAAAGTATTGATTAAGTATTTGAAAATAAAAAAGTCAAGAATTGATGCCATATTCTTTGTAAGTCTTTATTAAGTTAAGCCTAACTTGATAAATTGGTCGCAACTAAAATTTAAATTCATCTGTCAAAAGATGATTAACTCAAAAAATGTTTGTAGTTTAACTAAATTGAGTCCGAATAAATAGAAGCAACACGAATCCCCCAAAACTGTATATATTAGCCTGAAAAATAGTATTAGTTAAAAGAGGGTTGGAATTAAAAGTAAGAAGTCGAAAATCTTGTAGGTTAAACTTTTCTTGGTTTTGTCTTTCCCCATAAGACGGTGTTTCAAGTAACATTTGTAAAAGTTCTAATCCTTTTAGTTTAACGATAAAGGTGGCAAAGAAGACAACAAAGCCACTTAAGATTAGTTCTGTTACAATATTGGACGACTGAGCAAATGGAAAGAATCGATCAAAAAAGATATAACTGATTAACTGAGATTTCAGCGATCGGGGAAGCCAAGGATGTACATAAAAGAAAACTACCCAACCCAAAATTGTTGAAAATAAATTAATCGAAATGGCATAGTCAATGCTTCTTCTTTGGCTAAGATTTAATTGTCGGTATAAAATGAATGATTCAATTGCAATTCCAACCAACAGCAATAAAAATTGAAATAAAATCGTTTGAAGCGGGAAAACATTTGCAAGCATAAGGTTGTCTCTCTGACACCTGTTTAATTAAGTTTAGACGTAAATTTTGATGTTGTTGATGGCAGCTTGTTCTTTACTTCTATTATCCTGCGGATTTGGGAATATCAAGAAACCTTTTATGTAAAGAAAGCATATTTGAAATACTCATAAATTAAGTAGAGGGGTGGGTAGTTTAGCGCGAAAAATAACTCAGTAGAAGAGAAAAAAGAACTGACAACTGAATGATGGATAATTGAGTCCCTATCCCCGACTACCTATTCCTAGTCTCAACTTTAGCTTTTGTGGAACGGCTACTCTTGATTCTTTTCACTTTACCCTTCTAAGCTGCTATTGTTAACAGTTTGTGACAGCTAAGATTCATGAGAATTATGAGTAGAATGGGGATCGGCATTCGCACTGCTCAAGTGCGTTCTGAGCGTCTCGTCGGTCAGATTCATGTTTACGATGGGGCGGGGAAGGGAAAGTCCCAGGCAGCGCTGGGCGTGGTGTTACGCTCAATTGGGCTGGGAATTAATACTGATTTAGCAACGAGAGTGCTGCTGTTGCGGTTTCTCAAAGGACCGGGACGCTCCTACGATGAAGATGGGGCGATCGCGGCCTTGCAACAAGGCTTCCCTCACTTGATTGACCAAGTTCGCACAGGGCGGTCAGAATTTTTTGGTGCGGAGGAAATAACGCGCTTTGACCGGCAGGAGGCGCAGCGCGGTTGGGATGTGGCAAAAGGCGCGATCGCATCTGACCTCTATTCTGTCCTAGTTCTGGACGAACTGAACCCGTTACTGGACTTGGGTTTGTTGCCAGTGGAGGAAGTGGTTCGGACGCTCAAGCATAAACCGCAGGAGTTGGAAGTAATTGTTACAGGTCGGGCTGCCCCCCAACAACTGCTAGAAATTGCGGATTTGCACTCTGAGATGAAGCCGCACCACCCGATTACCGAAGGTAGGGACGGGGTTTCCCTGCCTTTACAGGGGATAGAAATCTACACGGGTGCTGGTAAAGGCAAGTCTACTAGCGCATTGGGTAAAGCATTGCAGGCGATTGGGCGCGGGATTAGTCAGGATCAGTCGCACCGAGTGCTGATTATGCAGTGGCTCAAAGGTGGGACTGGATATACTGAGGATGCCGCGATCGCAGCTTTGCAACAAAGTTACCCAAACTTAGTCGATCATCAGCGCTGCGGACAAGATGCGATTGTCTGGCGCGGACAACAGCAAGAACTAGACTATGTGGAGGCTGAACGCGGTTGGGAGATTGCTAGGGCAGCGATCGCGTCTGGGCTTTATAAGACAATTATCTTAGACGAACTCAATCCTACAGTTGACTTAGAACTGCTGGATCAACAACCAATCGTAGACGCACTGCTACGCAAACCCCGCGACACGGAAGTGATTATCACGGGGCGCTGTCTAAATCGTCCGGCGTATTTTGACCTTGCCAGCGTCCATTCAGAGATGATTTGCCATAAGCATTACGCTGACAGAGGGGTGGACTTGAAGCGTGGCGTAGATTTTTAGAGTTTCAGCGATCGATCGATACAAATGTAACCTGCTCCCGGCAGGTTTCGTTTGTGTGCTTGCTGTCGCTGTACGGTTTCAACCGCCCGTCCGGAGCATGATGTGAGGCAAATCTCTAGGAGGAATTGTATAAAGAAGTTCACCAATGCAACTATCCATAGGAGTATTCTAGAAAAGAAAATAATTTAGTTAGCACTCGCATGACTTTCGGCAACGAGAGTTAACACCTCCGGAGTCTTCCCATGTTCGTACCCATTTCCCTAGTCATCACGGCATACAACCGGGAACTTTATCTTGCTGCCACGATTGAAAGTATTCTGGCGCAGACTAGGCAAGACTTTGAGCTACTGGTGTGGGATGACGGTTCTACAGATAGAACTGTAGAAATTGCCCGTGACTACGAAGCCCGCGATCGCAGAGTTCGGGTAGTTGCAGCAGAACATCAAGGACGAGTCAGCGCCTTGCAAGCAGCGATCGCGCAGACTACCGGCACCTACATCGGTTTGGTAGATAGTGACGATTTGCTTGCCCCCACAGCAGTGCAAGAGACAGCAACCGTGCTGGAGGCGAACCCGGAGGTAGGTTTTGTCTACACCGACTACATCGACATTGACCAAAGCGGCAAAGTCATCGACTACGGGAACCGCTGTCGCATCCCCTACTCCAAAGAGCGGCTTTTGCTCGATTTTATGACCTTTCACTTCCGGTTGATGCGTCGCAGTTTCTTCGACCAAGTGGGGGGAATCGAAGAGTCCTTCGACTACGTTGAAGACTACGATCTGTGCCTGAAGCTGTCAGAAGTTGCCGAAGTACGGCATATTAACAAGCCACTTTACTACTATCGTTGCCATCAGGCGAGTGACTCGCACACCTATACCAAGCAACAGGCGAAAAACGCCTGCAAAGCGATCGCGCGGGCACTGCAAAGGAGAGGATTAAGCGATCGCTTCTCTGTAAAACTGCACATCCTCAGCCATTTCCCTTTCAACTCTAAAGTCCTATTAGTTCGCAAAAAGCAATCAATCCTCGATTACCAATTCTCAATTATTAATTCTCGATTACCGATTGCTAAAAACATCGCCTCTTGCCTTCTCATCCTCACCTGTAGCCTTTCTCCAACTTTTGCCCAAGCACAATCAATTACCACCGCACCTGACGGCACCAACACCAATGTCACCACCTCTGGCAATCAATTCAATATTACTGGTGGAAAACTTTCAGCCGATGGAGGAAATCTTTTCCACAGCTTCAACGAATTTGGCTTAGAACAAAATCAAATTGCCAACTTTCTTTCTAACCCATCTATCCACAATATTTTGGGTCGCGTCACGAGTGGCAACCCTTCTATTATTAACGGACTTATCCAAGTTTCCGGCAGCAACTCCACCAACTTATACTTGATGAACCCGGCTGGCATTGTGTTTGGTTCGGGTGCCACTTTGAACGTACCAGGAAGCTTCACCGCCACCACCGCCACCGGAATAGGGATTGGTGACAATTGGTTCAATGCCTTCGATCCTAATAACTACGCCAACTTGGTAGGCACGCCCAATCTCTTTGCCTTTACCACATCCCAGCCGGGTAGCATTATCAACGCTGGGAATTTAACGGTGGGAGAGGGAAAAAATCTCACTCTTATCGGCGGAACTATCGTCAACACCGGAGAACTCAAAGCACCAGCAGGTAATATCACCGTAGCCGCCGTACCGGGCAAGAAGACGGTACAGATTTCGCAAGCGGGAAACGTGCTGAGTTTAGAAATTCAGCCATCCGTCTTACCTTCCAGCTTTAATGCCCAGTTATCAAATCCTCCCTCACTGCCGCAATTACTCTCCGGTGGAGGTGTCGCCAATGCCACCAAAATGACCGTCAACAGTGCGGGAAAAGTGGTGCTAAGCGGATCGGGTATTACCATTCCCACAGAACCGGGAACTGCAATTGTCTCTGGGAAGCTGGATACCGCCAACACTCAAGCCGGTATTGGCGGTGCAGTAGCTGTACTAGGTAATCAAGTTGGTTTAGTCGAGAACGCCAGCGTTAATGCCTCAGGAGATGCAGGCGGCGGTCAAGTATTGATTGGCGGAGATTATCTGGGGAAAGGTAGCGTACCCAATGCTGCTTTCACCTTTGTCGGCGCAAATGTGACACTCAATGCCGATGCCATTACTAATGGCAATGGCGGTAAAGTCATTGTCTGGTCAGATCAAGCCACCCGTACCTATGGCACCATTAGTGCCCGTGGCGGCGCACAAGGCGGTAACGGCGGATTTATCGAAACTTCCGGCAAAGTTTACCTGGATGTCACCAAAGCAGCGGATGCCAGCGCCCCCACAGGTCTTCCCGGCACTTGGCTGCTCGATCCCTCGAATATCACTATCATCAATGGCGGCGGTTATGGCTATGGTAGCTTGGACAGCTTTTCACCAAATTTCACGGCGAATGCCGACAATTCTACGATTAGTAATGGCGCAATCAATAACGCCCTCAACTTTGGCAGTAGCGTAATCATCTCCACGAATAATCCTTATGGCACCCAGGTAGGCAATATTACGCAGAATGCTGATGCAGCGATTGGCGGTGGGTATTTTTTTGGTGGTCCTGTCACTCTTACTCTTGAGGCAGCCAATGACATTATCCTCAATGGCTCTATCGGCGGTAATGGCTACGCCCTAAATGTCGTGCTTCGAGGTCAAGGGGGTGCGGGAACTAGAGCAAACAATGTAACAATTAATGGTCTGATTGATACTGACGGCGGTGACTTCAGTAGCCTGAGCAACACTTTCAACAGTAGCGCTACTACCATTACCACCCAAGGCGGGAATATCAACATTGATGCTACTGGCAACATTACTACAGGCTTCCTCAACGCCAGTTCTACTTTTTTTAATGGTGGAAATATTGACCTGATAACGAGTGCAGGTGGCAAAATTGCAATTGGAGGCGATCTCAATTCCTCTGGCGGTGCTTATGGTTCCGGATCTGCTATCACCCTCACTGGCGATGTCTTGCTCAGTAACAACGCCACATTCACCACAATCGGTGGTACTGGTTATGGTTATGGTTCTGGTTATGGGGACGGTAACATCGAAATCACCGGAACGGTCAATGGCACGGGTGCAGGCGGTCAAAATCTGACGCTGAATGCAGACACGGGTAACATTACATTTGGGAACGCTGTCGGCAATATTACACCTATCGGAAATTTGAGCGTCAATAGTGCCTCCAATCTCACCCTGAACGACAACGTCACCACAACCAGCGGCAGCACCCTTAGTTTCAATACCCCTGTGACGCTGAGTAACAATGCAACCCTAACCGCAGACGAGATTAACTTTAATGGGGCAGTCAGTGGTGCGGGATACCAGATTGGACTGGCACCCGCAACGGCATCGAAAAATATTCAGGTTGGGAATGCGACTCCTGTAACCGATAGTTTGAATCTGACCGCCGCAAAGTTGGGACAATTGCAAGATGGCTTTAGCTCTATTACAATTGGACGCCTTGACGGCAGTGGTGCCATTACAATCGACAGTGCAGGTGTCACCTTCAAAGATCCTCTCACCATTCAAGCACCCTCTGGCTCAGTGGCGGTTAATGGAGCCATGACAGGCACGGGGGACGCCTCCATCACCCTTGATGCTGGATTAACCACCCTCAACGCAGATATCACGACCGCCGATCAAAACATTACTATCAACGGCGATACGCTTCTGGGTAAAGACATCACCCTCAGTACCGGCGCTCAAGGGGGTGGTGATATTAATCTCAGTGGTAAGACGAATGGAACGGGCGCAGGGGGGCAAAACCTCACTTTAACTGCCGGTACCGGCAGCCTTAAAATCGCTGATGCAGTGGGCAACAGCACTTCCATCGGAGCCTTAACTGCTAACACCAGTGGCTTCACTAGCTTGGATGGCAGTGTCAATGCAGCTAGCGTGACGATACAGGGGAGTAGCGTCATCGACGGGAATGTCACCACCAGTGGAATTCAAAACTATGGCGGCGATGTTTACCTCGTCGGTCAAAACCCGATAGAACTCACCAGTAGCGCTGGCTCGATTACATTTGGCGGTATCCTCGCTAATAGTGGCAATGCTCCCGATCTAACCATCAGTGTCAGCGGCAATGCTACCGACCTAACCATCAGTGTCAGCAGTGATGTCACTTTCCAGGATGCAGTGGGAGGAAATGGTTATTTTCTAGATAATCTGACTGTGAATAGCGGCAACAATGTCATTGCAAAAGATATTACGGCTACCGGGATTAAAATAACAGCGAACAATAGTATCAGTACAGGTTCGCTCAATACTAGCCAGACGACGGGAAATGGGGGAGCGATCGCTCTTACTGCTAAAAACAACCTTGCCACTGCTAACATCGACTCTCATTCTGATAATGGGGTTGGCGGAAATATTACCCTCATCAGCCAAACAGCCGCGATAAAAACCGGAAATCTAACCGCCTCAGGCACCACGAAAGGCGGGAATATCTTTGTATCCGCCATTGACAGCATTACAACGCTGGGAATTAATTCCAGCGCTAGCTTCGGAGATGCTGGTAATGTCACCCTTGACCCCGAAAACGACATTCAAGTTAGCTTCATTAATGCCCAAGGCGGAACGGGAGGCACAGGGGGCATCGTTGACATTACCACCGAAAGTTTGTTTCGAGCTACGGGTACCTTCACTGACCAAAATGGGCAAAAAGCAAGTATTTCCGCCGCTGGGGGTGCTGGTGAAGGTTCCATCATCCTGCGCCACGGAGGCGGTTCCAAAAACGTTCCCTTCGTTGTCAGCAACGCTAGTAATAACGGCACAGCCGGAGTCTTGACAACTGGGTCAGGCAATACAATTGCTTCAGGATCTTTCCCCGGCAGCTATACTCAGGGCAAGATTCAGCTCGTTACTGCCGATCAAGCCGATCAACCTGATACACCGTCCTCACCGAGTCCCCTGCCAGAGGAAATCAAGCCTCCACAGGAAACGCTAACACCCCAATTGTCGGTGTCTGCCAGTTCGGCTCTCGCGGAAGTTGACACCTTGTTCGCTGACCTAGACGAACCGTTCACGCGCCAGTTTGAGCAATATTTTAGTGGAAGTGCGGATACTCCGATTAGAACCCTCACCGAAGCCCGCGATATTCTTCAAAACATTGAAAAATCGACTGGGATAAAACCGGCACTTATCTACATCACTTTTGTTCCTGCCACGGCGGCACCTCCTTCAGCTACCGATAAGACTCTATTACCTGCAACACCGCCAGAATCAGACATCCTTTGGCAGTTTAATCCCCAAGGCTTTGCCCTCAGCCAAGCATCCCCGCAACCCGCCGCTACTCCCGCTACCAGTCCCCCCGCCCAAGACAACGACCAACTCGAATTAGTTGTCATCACTGCCAAGGGTCAACCAATTCGCAAACGGGTGCATGGGACAACACGCGAAGAAGTTCTCACAGTCGCTAAACAATTCCGCAGCGAAGTTACTAACCTTAAAAAACCCAATGGCTACCTGGCACCATCTCAGGAACTTTATCAGTGGATGGTGGCACCTTTAGAAGCCGATTTACAAGCCAGAGGTATCCAAAATCTAGTATTTCTGATGGATACAGGTTTGCGATCGCTGCCAATGGCTGCCCTCCACAATGGTCAACAGTTCCTGGTAGAAAACTACAGCATCGGCATGATGCCCAGTCTTAGCCTCACTGATACCCGCTATGTGAGTATCAAAAACACTCAAGTTTTGGCAATGGGCGCGTCAAAGTTTACCGAACTGAATTCCTTACCAGCCGTGCCGATTGAATTATCTATCATCACTCCGACGCTGTGGTCGGGGAAATCTTTCCTCAACGAGAAATTTACGCTAGGAAATCTCAAGGCACAGCGTCAGCAACAGCCTTATGGAATTATCCACCTGGCGACGCATGGCGAATTTAAACCTGGGAAAATCGAAAACTCCTACATTCAGTTATGGGATACCAAGCTACGACTCAACCAGCTGCGCCAATTGGGCTGGAATGACCCGCCAGTGGAATTGTTGGTACTGAGTGCCTGTCGCACCGCACTGGGAGATGAACAAGCAGAGTTAGGCTTTGGGGGCATAGCAGTGCTGGCAGGGGTGAAATCAGTTGTAGCCAGTTTATGGTATGTCAGCGACGAGGGAACTCAAGGATTGATGGCGGATTTCTATGCCCAATTGAAGAAAGCCCCGATCAAGTCAGAAGCTTTACGGCAAGCGCAGATAGCAATGCTCAAGGGGCAGGTACGCTTGGAGGCGGGCGAACTGCGCCTCCCCACAGGAAACATCAAGCTGCCACCCGAACTCGCCAACCGGGGCGACACGCAGCTAACGCATCCTTATTACTGGGCAGCTTTCACGATGATTGGCAATCCTTGGTAAGAGAAGTAAGGGGTAAAGACTGAGGACTGAGGGCTGAGGGCTGAGGGCTGAGGGCTGAGGGCTGGGGGCTGAGGACTGAGGACTGAGAACTGAGGACTGAGGGCTGAGGACTGAGGCAGAGAAAATCGTACTTGCATTCAGCCCTTCGCATTCGTAACTGATTTGGAAACTCTATTTTTTTCTACGTTTCTATGCGTCCTATAGCCCAGACAGCGCACGACTAAGCGAATCCGCGCCGCTATCGGCTTCGCCAGAGGTTACGGGTTCGCCCTCCATGCACTGGTATTCTCTGGAAAACACAAGGAAGGCGACAATCGAACCCGGTGACTTCGCCCGTCAACAGGTAACTGTGAAGTGTTGTTTGTTTTAGAAGCCACTGGTTCGCCTTTCAGCTTTTTGAAGCTTAGTTATAAAATACTTTCACGCAATGGCAAAATTAGCACTTGCTAATTTAAGTATTGCTACCAAGCTTTAAATTGGTGGTTTCGGCTATTTTAGGAACAGTCTCCAACGTATATCAAACTTAGCTGCGCTTCAACCTGAGGCGTGCCGACAGGAACAGGGGTAAACAGTGCCTAGTGGAAAAATCCACTGCCAGGAACGACTCCCCCATAACCAGGTGACTACACAAAATTGTTGTTTTGAGGAATGCTGCCGTGGAGTCGGGAAAGATTTTAGGCTTTTTCATCGAGGAGGCAAAAGAACACCTCGAAACCCTGGAAAAAGGGCTACTGGATTTGCGAGGCGTAATGGCAGATCAAGAAAGGATTAATGAAATGTTCCGCGCCGCCCATTCTGTCAAGGGAGGGGCAGCGATGCTGGGCTTTAACAGTATTCAAAAAGTTTCCCATCGGTTTGAGGATTGTTTCAAGCTCCTCAAGGAACATCCAGTCAATATCGATAACGATCTGGAGTCCATGTTTTTAGAAGGGTATGACACCCTTAAGCACTTAGTTGACCAGCTTCAGGGGCCATTTGGTCTCCGAGAAGAGGAAGGCGAGAAAATCGTACAAGCAGCAGAACCTAATTTTGTTAAGTTACAGGCACACCTTAACCACCTGCTTGGGGCGGCAGGAAGCGCTCCAGAAGCGAGCAAAACGTCAACTCCAGATATTTCTGCTCAGGTGACTGGGGTTCTAAAACAAATGTTGCCGCTGTTTAAACAAGCAGAAACACCCGCAAATCGTCAACAACTTTGTGCTTTGTGCAGTCGTCTCGTGCAGATGAGTGCTGAAATAAAAACCTGGCAAGTGCTGGTAAGAACTGCAAATCGAGCGATCGCTAATCCCAAAAATACTTATGCCACCTTGGCACCGATTGTAATTAAGGAACTCAAGCAGGCTAGCGATCTGTTGCCACACGGAAAAACTGACGCGATCGCGCCGAGTGCCAGTTTGCGGCTGTTGGCAGCTTCCCCTGAAGCAACTACAGCCCCAATTCCGCCGGCAAAGGTGGCAGTTGGGGAAGGGCCACCCAGCCCAACGGAGTCAAAACCCACTCCGACATCCATCAAACAAATCGCCGTGCCTGTAGAACCTAGGGCGGCGGCAAAGGTTTTGGCTCAAGTGTTTAATAAAGAGCAACTGCTGCTGCTAGCAAAGTTACTCCACCAAGCTTCTCGCTGATTCTCTCTACCACAAAACGCGGCTGTTGCACAAAGCAAGCGGCTACTTTTCCTTTGCTCAACCAGCTACAGAATCAATCGATGGGGCAGTACCCGAAGCACTGCCCCATCGTTTTTTTTGCAATTAGACGAACATTTATCATTAAGCTGTCTTTTGCAATTCAAAAAATAGGTATAAAAACTGCTTTTTCCTTTTACTTTAATTTTTGATTAGGTCAAAACTTTCAGTATGTTTGCGTGTAAAAAATAACGAATACTGACTGGCGAATAACCGATCAATCCTTAGGAATAGTCCTTGTGGTTAATTCCAGAGAACAACTAGCAACAATTTAGCTTTTTGGACATTAAGAAAAGACAAGTATTATTTAAATATTTAAAAATATATACAGAAACCTAAATATCCTATTCAATTTTTTAACCTAGTTTTAGGAAAACAACTCCTTTTAGACCAGAAATTCTCATTACTTGTTAAAACTGATACCAATACAAACTCAAAACCCTTAGCTACAGTGATTAGAGTGTAACTTTTAGAAAAAATAAGCATCTATCTATTTGTAGACAAACTTGTTAATCTGGTGGCTTCAAAGACTTAAATAAAATAGTCTGAAAGTTACGACTCAGGGTGTATGCAGCTCCACAGCTAGAAAGGCTATACCAGAGTAGAGACAAAAGGGTGTATCCAGTCCAACGGCTGAACGAGTTAACAAAGATTGCCATAATAAAAACTCCAGGTACTCAGCCAGTGCCTTGATTGAAAGCTATGCGAAGTTTACAAGCGAATCAGCAAGGCGCTGCCCAATCAGCGCCCAGGATGGATACCCTCCCTCAGGCACTTCTGAGCGAACTAGCAGTTGGCGTCTTGGTGATGGGAGCGCAGGGGGAAATACGCTTTACGAATCAGGCGACACTGGACTTGCTGGATTTAACAGCAGACCAGATGCTGGATCAAACGCCGCTCGATCCCGCTTGGCACGTTATCCAAGAGAATGGAACGCCATTTCAGATGAAACTCCACTCGGCACCAGTCCGGGCAAAGCAAGCATTGTTGCTGCTTTCGACCCGACAATCGCTGCGAAACCTGGTGCTAGGGGTTTATAGACCGACAAAGCGCGATCGCATTTGGATATCTGTTAACACCGAACCGCAGTTAGATCCAGACGGTTGCGTCGAGCAAGTCGTCTGCACGCTGAGTGAAATCACCAACCAAAAGGCAAGCGAACAATTTTCAAAAATCAATGAATGTTTTTCGGGTCTTGGTTCCGACCCAGATGAGAATATTAACCGCATCACGGCATCCGCAGGGGAATTACTAGGCGGTGCTTGGGCAGTCTACAATCGACTGCATCAAGGCTTACTGTGGTCTTGGGGTCAATGGCAAACGCCGTCGGAGTTCCCAAATGTAGGCGATCCGGACGGACATCTCTGTTATGACGTGATTCAGCAGGGAAGCAACCAGCCCTATGTCGTTCAGGATTTACCCAACACCCCCTACGCACACAGAGATCCTTGGGTTATTCCTTACCAACTGCAAACCTACGTTGGACAAGCAGTTAGATGCGCGGGTGAATATATCGGCTCGCTTTGCGTGGTCTATCAGAACCAGTTTGTTCCCACAGAATCTGATAAGAAGCTGATCGGGATCATGGCTGCGGCGATCGGTGTAGAAGAGGAACGCAAGAGGGAAGCAGTGGTGTGGGCGCAAAACGAAGGGAAATGGCGATCGCTACTGCAAAACAGCTCCAATTTGATCACAATCTTGGAAGCCGATGGCACCATCAAATACGCAAGTCCTGCCATTGAGGGCATTTTAGGATACAAGCAAAAAGAATTAATTGGCAAAAATACCTTTGACCTTGTTCACCCAGAGGATGTTTCTTTAGTCAAAAACGATTTTCAAGGCGTCCTCGAAAATTCAACAACTGCTTTATCCATTGAGTTCCGATTTCAGCACAAAGATGGCTCGTGGCGTTATATCGAAGCAACCCACAGCAATCTGGTAATGGATGCACCAGGGGTTCGCATTGTTGTGAACTCTCGTGACATTACCGATCGCAAACTGGCTGAGACAGCTTTAATTCAATCGGAAGCGCAACTGAGAGACAAAGCAGCTCAGTTAGAACAAGCCTTATACGAACTGCAACAAACTCAAAGTCAACTGGTACAAACAGAAAAAATGTCCAGTTTGGGGCAGTTAGTCGCCGGTGTTGCTCACGAAATTAACAACCCGGTTTCTTTTATCTACGGTAATCTTCCCTACGCGACGGAGTATACTCAAGACCTGCTGCACCTCGTTCACCTCTACCAGCAGGAATATCCACAACCGACACCCGCCATTCAAGAAGCAGCAGAAGCACTGGACATAGATTTCCTCAGTGAAGACCTTCCAAAACTGATGAATTCAATGCAAGTGGGAGCTGAACGTATTCGACAAATTGTGCTGAGCTTGAGGAACTTCTCTCGTCTAGATAAAGCGGCAAGAGAGCCTTTCGATCTCCACAATGGAATCGATAACACTTTACTTTTGTTACAACATCGCTTGAAGCCGAAAGCAGGACGCACCGAGATCCAGATAGTTAAAGAGTATGACAACCTGCCTCGTGTCGATTGTTATGCTGGGCAAATCAATCAGGTATTTATGAATATTCTGAGTAATGCGATTGATGCCCTAGAAGAGTCAATCATTAATGGTGAATGGTCAGTTGCCAGTAGAAAAACAACTGACATTCCTACTATCCGGATTCGCACCGAACTGGCAAATGACAAGAAGGTGGTCATTCAGATTACTGATAATGGCCCTGGCATACCATCGGAAGTGCAGCAACATATATTTGACCCTTTCTTTACTACCAAACCAGTCGGTCAAGGTACTGGCTTGGGGTTGTCAATCAGCTACCAGGTTGTTGTAGAAAAACACGGTGGCGTCTTGAAGTGTCAGTCGGCACCGGGAGAAGGAACGGAATTCTGTATCGAGCTGCCCGTAAATCTTCCCCAGCCGGAAGGAGTGTAAAAATTAGCGAATGGCACTTACTTAAGCATAAAAAGCTTAAACAGAAAAAGTAATTTGTTGGTTGGGTTTCACTATGATTCACCCAATTACTCGCTAAACTTACTAGATGTTAGTTTTCGTGCCTCAACCCAACCTCCGGGCTTATTATAGGCTAATTAACTAAACCTCTAGTTTTGGGGATAAAAAGAAGGAAATGTAGAGACGCGCAACTGCGCGTCTTTAGCTCGTTGAAGTGTCAAGCAAAAGTGGAAAAGCCCAAATCTGGCGGGACATCTTGAATACGTCCCGACCCTATCGCTTGCAGGGCTGCTTTGAGCGAAACATCACCTGTATAGAGGGCACGACCCACAATCACACCGCTAACTCCCAAAGGTTCGAGTGTTAGTAAACTCAACAAGTCAGTAATCGAACTAACACCGCCAGAGGCAATAATGGGGATGGAAATAGCGTTGGCGAGTTCTCTTAATGCCTCTAAATTAGGGCCAGAAAGCGTGCCATCTCGATGAATATCGGTGTAGATAATGGCAGCAACCCCTAATTGTTGCATTTGCTTAGCCAAGTCGATTGCCGCAACTTCAGACGTTTCTAACCAGCCTCTCGTGGCAACTCGTCCATTCCGGGCGTCAATTCCTACGATAATTTGCCCTGGAAATTCCTGACAAAGTTCTTCGACCAGCTGGGGTTGTTCTACAGCTATGGTTCCCAAGATTACCTGCTTCACACCCATGTTTAGCAGCTGAGAGACTGAGCTTTTGTCGCGCAAGCCGCCCCCTACTTGGATTTCTCCCGGCACTACCTGTAAAATCGCCTCGATTGCCTGCCGGTTAACCAGTTGACCCGCCTTAGCACCGTCGAGGTCTACGATATGCAACCGGGTTGCCCCCTGTTCTACCCACTGTTTAGCAATATTAGCGGGGTTGTTATCAAAAACTTGCGATCGCGCGTAGTCTCCCTGATATAACCGTACGCACCGACCTTCTAGCAAATCAATCGCTGGAATTACATTCATCTTCAGCTATTCAAATAATCAAATGAGTAGAGTGGGCAGCGCCCCCCTACTCAGTCCAGACTATCAGCTAACAGCTATCAGCTAGCAGCTAATTGTTGTGGCGGCAGCCCAAATAACTCTTCGAGATAATCAGGCGTAAGCGTTTGGTTCCACTGACGCAGCTGCACCATGAGTCGGGCAAATGTGAAAACTAATTCCACTGCGTACAAAGCATAACCAATTTGCAAGACATCATTCCCTTTCGGGCGTTCGCCCTGATGATGTTTGAGAAAACCCATTAAATTTTTAGTGGTGCCCTGCAAACGGGTGAGATAGGAATCTCCAAACGCCCAACGGCTAATCCCCCAGAACTTTGCTAAGTGATTGATTTCGTCTTGCATGGGTTGCGCGATAGCGAAGCGCCGACCTGTCGGTTCGCTTGTTGCAATGCTCCCGTCGAATGAGCCATTAACCAGAGATATACAGAGGTTGCTCCCCACTCGGTTGAGATCCGGGCGATCGCGTGTTTATAAACATCTTCTCGCAGATTCCCCCTCGATTCATAGCCTTTGACTGAGTTCGGATGGGATTGTAGTTTTTCACCCGTTAATTGTTGATAGATTTTGCTAAAAGTGGGGCGGTGTTGCCGTTCTTCTTTCTCCCATATTCCCACTTCTAGCATCGTGCCATCCACTGCAAATGTACCGCCCACAAATCGTGCCATTGGAAAGTGGACTGCCTGCAAATAATCCCAGCTTTCCTTAGCATAAGCGCGAATCGGCGTTTCAATCTCCACTGCATTTGCAACTGTTGCAATAAATAATTCGGGAGCGACACCGATAATTTGATTAGAAGTAATTGCTTGCCAATCAATTGTTTCCCAGCGGCGCTGACGAGGATTTTTAAACTGTCTCGGTAAGTCTGACAGGTTATGCTGGAGAATCTCCAACGATAGATAGCGCTCAATCAAATAATTAATGCGCGATCGCGTTTGTAAATAATGCGGCTGGGGATATTGATATCCAGCTAGATCGATCGACCGCTCTTTAATGCTAGAATTATTCATAGATTCAGTGATTCCTTCTTGCTTTAGCCTTGATTAATAAGTACCTATACAACCCTCTATCAAGTATCTTTGTAACAGCATTCTGATATTCAAAAGCTTAGATTCTTGATAAAGATTGATGCTTCTAGGACAAATTTAGTATCGAAGAGCAATTCAGATTTTCTTTAAATTTTGTGATACTTAAAAAATTGACATACTTTGAAAGTCTTAAATTAGCGATCGCTTAGCGATTTCTAATTACTTTAATAGGCGATAGATGCCATTTTCCCTAAACTGCTGCTTTTTGGTAAAAACGGAGAACAGTTTGTGACAGTTTAAGCAGCGACCTCCTAGGGAATAGCGGACAATTAGCAATGAGTAGCCAGTGAAAAAGGGTGGACAGTGCCCACCCTTCTGACTTTATTCACCCTTATGAGGACGGTGCTAGTTCCTCCAAAATCGTAAATCTCACATGATTTAGAGATAATTCTCCAATGGAAACGGACTGCTTATTGACTCTTTCCCCATGACTCATCAAGCTTTCAAAGGTGATACCTTTGCCCATTTCAGCGTGATACCAAGCTAAACCCATGAAAAACCGCGATGGATAGGGTCCTTTTTCGACCACATCATCCGGATTGGATTCCATCGGCAACCAGCCAAATCCAGGCAGGTAGAACTCCATCCAGACATGATTAAAATCAGGTTGCAGGGGCAAATTCATCAATTCAGGATGGGGAGGGCACTTGTAGCGACCTACCGTGCGGCAGGCAATGCCATTCAGCCGCGCCAGGGCAAGTAAAACCCCCAGGTACTCGCCGCAGGAACCAACACCCCTTTCTAAGGCGACATCTGGCGGGTCAATGTAGGGCTTAATCCCGTAGGAAAGACGGTCATAGACATAGTTGCGAATTTTGAAAATTTTCCGCAGCATATTCGTTTCGCTGCCAATCGCTTCCTTGGCGGCATTGAGGATGATATCGGTGTCCATTGCCAAATCATCATCATCCGTCAGATATTTGCTGCGTAACT
Source organism: Trichocoleus sp. DQ-U1 (assembly GCF_039961925.1). Classification (NCBI taxonomy): domain Bacteria; kingdom Bacillati; phylum Cyanobacteriota; class Cyanophyceae; order Leptolyngbyales; family Trichocoleusaceae; genus Trichocoleus; species Trichocoleus sp. DQ-U1. Next base: position 23,184 of record NZ_JAMPKB010000005.1, read on the forward strand.
CAGGCGGGAGGTCGGGAAGTTTTTCGGCATCTCTGGGCGTCAGGCGATATTTGATGCTCCAGACTTCTATCAGGGCTTTCCAGCCAAATATATGGCGATCGCCAGTTTTGAGGCTGTTAAATTTAAATACAGCCACCCGCTGTCCGTCTTGAATTTCTTCGGTGAAAGGCAATCCGACCGCTTCAATTTTTCTGATCTTCTGCCGATGAGTCTCCGAGGGTAGAGCAATTCGCCACTCCACATTTTCTAAATCCACCTCGTCTAGGGGGGAAAGTTCCTCGACGTAGGAAATTTCCATCAGATAACCATTCGAGAGAGCGTAGTGTTCAGCCTCGTTGTAGTAAAAATACAACGGGTGAATAAACGTGCGATCGCGGTACTGTAATTCGTAATTCGGGTCGGCGTTCGGGTTATCGCGCAGGTAAGGCTCCTCACCTGCATAAGCTACGTAGAGAATATCTTTCCCCGTTTGAGGATCTGTGTAAAAAGCTAGCCCTGTCGGGCATTCAAAAGGCGTCAGTACGCTGAATTTGATCTCACCCGTAGCTCGGTCAAGGCAGTAAACTGTTTGCTCAATGCTATCGGAAACCCAGAGTTCCTCACCTTTGACTGTGATATTTTCTACCCCTACTCCAGGGGCATAAAATCGGGTAATTTCTTGACCTGTCTCACGGCTAAAAACAAGAATATATCCCGCCTTCTGGGAAGTCACGTAAACAGTTGATTCCCAAACAGCAACCCCATTGGCTGGGTAGGGCAAGGTGACAAAGGACTGAGGCGTTAAATCAGTGGTGGAGATGCCATTAATGGCGTTTGGACAAAAGAAAACACCATTTTCCTGGGTACACCAGAGGGTATCTTCCCAAAGAGCTAACCCAGTCACGCCGAGAAAATATGGCAGATGATTGGCATTGAGTATAGTAGTGTTGTCACTCTTCGGATCGATTTGCAGCAGATACCCGTTAGTGGCGTCAATGGCGATAAGTGTATCTTTCTGAGAAGCAATGCCGTGTATGGCAGCAGCTGCAATCGGTCTAATTGTCCGATGCCAAGGATTTTCTTTGAGTGGTAGAGCCGCTGAATCAGGAATCATCTCAAATCTCAGTGAAGTTTATGTAGAAGTGGATACCCAGGGAGGCAGAGGGGTTTGAAAGTTGGGATTTGGGATTATGAGGATTTAGTCAATCTAGAATAGCGATCGCCACTCTCAAATTGGTTTGACCCTAGTCTTAGCCCAAGTTACCAAAAATGCAACCAAGACAACTGCTTTATACGAACTTGAGTACGATCTTATTTGTCTGTGTCAGCCGGGAACTCTAACAACGGTTAGGACTTCTTTAATTAATGACCCAACTAAGGATTGAGCCGACCCATTGCCTTTAGATGCCCCCACTGGGGATTCTTGCAGAAGGGCAGACTTCATGACTCGATGTCCGAATAGAAAAACAAATTTTCCGTACATGAGTTTGATATATAATTATGGACACGCGATCGGACGAGCTTGCTGCTCCAAAGCGATATCAATCTAGCGATTGGTTGTTAAACAGAACCTTCAAAAGCGTAAGAGTGCAGAGCCATCCACAACTGTCTGGATGGGCAAAATCTTCAGGCACTCCGCTTGAAAAGGTTTGGAAATTGAAAGAGACCGGATTCATGAGGTCTACACAAGAAACTACAGTGCCGCAAAAATTAGGGGTCGATTGCGATACGCTCCCTAAAGGAGAAACCCTCGGCAAAATTCAACCCAATTTCAATTTTTTAAGTAGACTCGTTGAAGTAAAAATCCCACAGCTTAAGTTCTGGGGAGTGTCAACAGAAAACAGTTCTAGCATGATTTGGATGAAACGCTACTCACAGATTACAACACTGGCTGTTTCCTTAACGCTCGGACTGGTTCTGAACGTGCCTTCCCAGGCACAGGCACAGCCTGCCTCACTCAGCCGCAGCCTACTACCCGATACTTTAAACTTCAAGCCGCCAGAGCGAGGCACCCCTGATGGCAGAGAACAAGGTGCAACCCGCTATCCCACCATTTGCACGCAAGGTCTCACTGCCTTAAGACCCTTGGATGTTGGGTTAACGGTTGCAGAGTATCCAACCTTCTCATGGTATATGTCTACAACGTCGGCTCGGTCAGCGGAATTTGTGCTGAGAGATGCAAGCGACCGAGAAGTCTACAAAGCAAATTTTGCAATCGCAGGAAAACCTGGCATTTACAGCCTCAACCTTCCTCCATCCGCCAATTTACCACCCTTGGCGCAGGACAAGGAATATCATTGGGACGTCTCGGTGATTTGTGATGCTAACGACCGGGAGAAAGATATTGTCGTCGGGGGTGCGATCAAGCGCATCGCACCCGATTCAGCCTTGGTCAGACAAATCCAGCGAGCCACTTTACAAGAGCGCGTTGGTCTCTATGCACAAGCTCGCCTTTGGCATGAGACACTCGCTACCCTGCTGGAGCTACGCCGGTTGAATCCTAATGATTCTACTCTGGCATCTGACTTGAAAAAGCTGTTACTGTCAGTTGAACTGAACAAGGTTGCGAGCGAACCTCTAGTTCAGAGCGCAGCTAGTCGAAGAACAACTGGCTCAAACTAAAACAACCAGTCTTTAGGTTGTTATATCTGCTAAAAATTAGGAATATTTGACCCACTCGTTCAGAGTTTTCAACCCCAAAATGCGACTTGATGAAGGCAGAAAGCCGAGTTCGGATCGTGAAGAAAACGATTTACGGGTTGGGTAGTCAGTCAATCTAGGGCGGGACAATCAAATCTTGTTGGTTGAACCGCACCTATCTATTCAAAACTCAAAATTCTTTGGAGCAGTTCTGCTATGGACTGGATGAAGTCCCCTAGGTTAAAACGAGCCTTAGCTATCTCTATGGAAGTGGCACTGCTCACGGGTTTCTCAACTCTGATAGGGACACCACCAACACTACTCGCCCAAGGAATGCCCGATCGGTGGATAGTTGCTGGATATAATCCACCTAAAACCGTTGGGGCACCAGGGCGCAGAGAAGGGGGCGGAACTCGCAGTCCTGGAAGTTGTCCAGTGGCAGGCAAGCCGCTCACCGCGCTGATCCCTGCCAATAATATTGGGCTTACAGTAGCAGCATATCCGAGCTTTTCATTCTACGTCCCTCCAGTGCCCGCCCAAGCGTCGCCACTGGCGCTAGAGTTTGTACTGAAGGATGAAAAAAACGATCGAGAGATTTATACAACAACCTTTATGACTACGGGGAAGGGGGGTATTGTCAGCATCAGTCTTCCAACTTATGCTGGATTACCACCCTTGGAAGTCGGTAAGAATTATCAGTGGTCCTTGTCGATGGTTTGCGATTCCGAACAGCGATCGCTCGATGTTTTTGTACAAGGTTCGATTCAGCGGGTTCCACAAACCGCGCAGCTTGATAATCAGTTGAGGGTGGCTACACCGAATAAGCGCCCAGATGTTTATGCAGAGGCGGGGATGTGGTTTGATGCCTTAACTACTCTGGCAGAGCTGCGCCGCTCCAATCCGAACAATTCCGCTTATTCTGCTGAGTGGGAACAACTCTTGAAGGCAGTTGGGCTGGACAACATTGCCAAAGAGCCTTTGCTCCCCAGTATGACGACATCTGCTAGCCAAACGACACCCCTTCAGCGCTTGAGAGAAAATCAATAGTTTTGAATCAACTGCTCCCTCACTTTAAGAATGAAAATATACTTAATTTCTCATCCTTGAAGACTCAGCAGGCAATGGGGCAGGGAAAAAGCCTATGCCCCTACCACTTAACACTGCAATTTTCTGTAAATATGAAATGAACGGCTAGAGGACAGCACATTATTGGGGCTGTACTTTAATTCTCGCAGCCCTTTTTTCTAGCGATCGCGTTGTGGCGCAGATGCACTCTCTTTGCAGGGATTGGTGTCTCTGATGTACCATCTTTTGTGAAATGGTACTATAACCTTTTACCTTAATATCGCCTAAAATAGATTGCTGAAAGTGGCTACTGGCAAGACTTGTGCCATCCAAAATCGGCAATTCAAAATCTCAAATCCTATAGAGGGACGCATCACACTTTTACCCTCTCGCCATTATTACCTCGTACTCTCAGCAGGATATTCTGGATAGCAGGCTAGGGGAGAAAATTAGCAATTTCGTCCTGGTTTAGCCCAAACTGGGTAAAGCTGTCGGAAAAATACGTTCCCTGGCTGAATAATAGTGCCGCAGGTGATATCGATCCGTTTGTCTTGGGGATCGCGAATCCAGTCTGAAATGAGAGTGCGCGTGCAATCAGGTGCAAAAGTCATTGATTGGGCGTTTGAGTGTGGTAGCAAACCGATCTTGTTCGCGAGCAAATTCGCTCGCCTTCCGAAGGCACAATGTAACTAGCAAAGAGGCGACGCCATTGACAGATGATGGCATAATGAAAACATAAAATTGAGTCTTCAGATAGATGCAATTTTTGTGAAAACCGCAAAATCATGCCGCTCGTTTGCTTGCAAAAGTAACATTCTCGCTCCTAAAAGCGAGAATGTTACTTTTGGAGAGAGAAAAGGAAAAAAGTTGAATTAAGTAAAGAAAATACGGATTGGATACAAAAAAATTGTATTAATTGAAGTTTTTAGACAATTCAACCCGTGGAGAACACAGCTACCATGCGTTCAAAATTTCAATGGTTTTGGTGTGGAGTGTTAATTGAGGGTGCGATCGCTTGTGTCTCTGCCAGCGGTGCTAATGCCAAAACACTACCGGCAACGCCCGATCTGAATGGATTGAATTTTCATCGCGAAATGGAAACGATGAAAGCGTTTTCCAGCGACGAGAGAGCAAAAAAAGAACCCGCTAGGCGTTCAGTTGCCCCGTCAAAGGGCATACAGCAAAAGCGCGTGGGAGTTGTTCAGCCTGAGCCAGAGAGGTCTGAAAATAGGCGGCTGCAAGCGCAGACTCTACCTGCTTCACCGCAGAACCAACCACAGCTAAATCAACCCCTGCAACCCCAATCCGATCCTAACCGCGATCGCTTTCCGCAGCCTGCACCCCTTCCAGAACCTCTGCCGGAAGAGTCACCGTCGCCCGTACTGACGCCCCCAACACCAGCGCCTGATGCTGCGCCGTCCTCAGACACTCTTGAGGTGAAAAAGATTCAAGTCACTGGCAGCACCATCTTTGGGGCAGAACAGTTGAACTCGATTACTCAAACTGTAGAGGGGCGGACTGTCACCCTAGAAGAACTCAGAAACGTTGCCGATGCGATCACCCAGCTATACCTCAACCAAGGCTACATTACCTCAAGAGCCATCCTGGTAGACCAAGCCATTACGGATGGTGTCGTCCAGATTCGCGTCATTGAAGGCAGCCTAGAAGAGATTAGGGTAGAAGGAACGCGCCGGTTGAATTCAAATTACGTGCGATCGCGCGTGCGTTTGGGGGCTGGCAAACCGCTCAATACGGGCAAGCTAGAAGATCAATTAAGGCTATTGCGCGTCGATCCCCTATTTAAAAATGTAGAAGCCAGCCTCCGCTCTGGGAGCGGGGTGGGTCAAAGTATTCTCGTCGTTCGCGTTACCGAAGCCAACCCCTTTTATGGCAGCTTCGGCGTCGATAACTACTCGCCTCCGAGCGTTGGTTCCGAACGATTGGGCGTCAATCTGGGTTATCGCAACATCACCGGCATTGGAGATGAAATTTTTGGCTCCTATTACCATACGACCACAGGCGGCGCTGATGTTCTTGACTTAAACTATCGGGTGCCACTCAACGCCATGAACGGCACCTTGCAACTGAGATATGCTCCCAACCGAAATAGAGTCACCCAAGCCCCTTTTGAAGTTTTCGACATTCGGGGAGAATCGCAGCTTTATGAAATTAGTTATCGACAGCCGTTAATCCGCTCACCGCGTGAAGAATTTGCCCTTTCTTTAGGCTTTACTCACCAGAATGGTCAGACTTTTACTTTTGCAGGGCCAACCCCGTTTGGTTTTGGCCCCGACGAAGAAGGTCGGAGCCGCACCAGCGTGATTAAATTTGGGCAAGACTATCTGCGTCGGGATGTTAAGGGTGCTTGGGCATTGCGATCGCTTTTCAGTCTTGGCACTGGCTTATTGGATGCCACCATCAATCCCGACCCCATACCCGATGGTCGGTTCTTAAGCTGGCTGGGCCAAGTGCAGCGAGTTCAAGTCCTGAATAACAATAATTTCTTAATTGTGCAAGGAGATATTCAGCTATCAACCAGTGGCTTATTACCCTCCCAACAGTTTGTAATTGGCGGCGGTCAATCGTTGCGCGGCTACCGACAAAATGTGCGTGCTGGTGACAATGGAGTGCGACTTTCAATTGAAGATCGCATTACCGTTCAGCGAGATGAAGCCGGTGCCGCCACATTGCAGTTTGCTCCTTTTGTGGATGTGGGTTGGGTGTGGAATGTGTCTGATAATCCCAACGATGCCACGTTACAGGATGAGAGATTTTTAGCAGGTGCTGGCTTAGGGCTAATCTGGCAACCTCTGCCCAAGCTAAATATACGACTAGACTATGGCATTCCACTGGTTGATATTGAAGACCGTGGCGAAAATGCCCAAGATCGGGGATTTTATTTCAGCGTTAACTATCAATTTTAGAAAGAATTAAAAATTAAAAATTGAAGAAATCCTCATTTTTAATTTTTAATTCTGCATTTTGCATGGATTACCACGGGTTGCCAATCATCGTAAAAGCTGCCCAATAATAAGGATGAGATAAATTTTGATTCTCCAGCTTCGCGAGTTCGGGCGTTAGAACTACATCCCCTCTGGGAGTTTGCAGTTTACCTCCCTGTATTCGCACTTGCCCCTTCAGCATCGCTACCTGTGCTTGCCGCAGTGCCTCCACTCTCACGGAGGCTTTTTTCAATTCTTGGTAAAATTCCGTCATCAATCCCAAGGTGCCTTGGTCGCTGACGTACCAAAGACTTGCCAGCGCTGATTTGACTCCTGCCTGCACCGCTAACCCAGCAAAACCCAGCTCCGCCTGCTCATCACCCAGCGCAGTGCGGCAGGCACTCAAGACTAACAAATCCACCGGCGGGTCATTCCAGTCAAGCTGTGGTAGTTGGTTCAAGGACAGCTTCGTGTCCCATAGCTGAATGTAGGAGTTACTCGGATCTCCGGGTTCAAATTCTGCATGGGTTGCCAGGTGAACAATTCTAAACGGTTGTAGGCGGCGCTGGGTCTTGAGATTTTTGAGAGTGAAGGCGTTGTTGAGGAAGGATTTACCAGGCCACAACTCAGGTGTAATGATTGATAACTCGGTTGGCACAGCGGGAAGCGGGTCTTGGTCGGGAAATTCCGATGCTCCCATTGCCAAAACTTGAGAGTTTTTTAGGTTGCGTTGGAGAGTGTCCGTTAGGCTAAGGCTGGGGATCAAGCTGACGCTGTATTTCTCCACCAGAAATTGTTGACCATCATATAAAGCTGCAAATGGTACAGAACGCAACCCACTATCGGGCACGAATACGAGATTTTGGATGCCTCTAGCTTGTAAATCGCCTTCTAGCGGAGCGATTAGCCACTGATACAGTTGCTTGGCTGAGGTTAGGTAAGTGGGAGTGCGTCTGATCCGAATGACTTCCTTGCGAAATTGCTCGGCGACTTTGAGAACTTGCGATCGCGAAGCGTATGCGCCTTGCGCTCCTAGCACGGCTCCCGATAACCGCTTGCGGATGGGTGGACCCTCTGCCGTTACCAGCACTACTTCCAGCTCGTCGCTCTGAGGGCTAACGGCTGTAGAGGCTGGGGTTTCCTGCCCCTGCTGAGTGTTGAGTGAGAGGGATTTTTCAGTCCCTTGTACTCTCCTACTTTCCTGCACCTCTGCTGCAATGGTTTTGGGAACAAAAGCAACATACATCAGCGCTGGTCTGACTCCCGTCTCTGTTTCAATTCTTGCGAGAGTCTGACGAGCATCAAGCAGAGAATTAACACGAGTGGGAAGATTATTAAGACCGAAATATTCGGCAAATTGACGGGTAAAAATTTCTTCGCGTTCAGTCACGACCGCGTCAATTTCAATTGCCGGGATATCCGGCGGGAGTTCTGTGGGTGGCTCCTCTTCTGGGTCGTCGATTAAGATTGTGGGATCGATTATTTGATCGGGATCGGCAGTAATTAATTGAATATTTCCCTGGGTGTCTGGCCCAGGAAAAGATTGGAAGGTCGGAATCGTGAATTGCCCATTGTTCAACGCTCCGGCTGTCCCGTTTGTTGTTGGATTTCCAACTAAAAAAGGAACTAAATTATTGCCGCCACCGTGCTGGATAGCGATCGCGCCTCCTCCAATTCCTCCGGACGTAGAGATACTGGCAGAGATCCCATCTTGGTCTAGAAAAGTGCCCGTAGCTTTGAAAAATTGACCAGTTGCAATGTTAACGTTTCCCCCCACGCCATTCGTTCCCCCTTGGGCATTGATGGAGGCAACTTGAATATCTCCAAGCGGATCGAGGGTGACAGATCCCCCATTCCCAATTGCTGAACTAGAGTTGATGACTCCAGCGTTGATTTCGTTCAGAGCCAAAAGCGCGATCGCGCCCCCGTTACCAGCGTTGGAAGAGGAATTGATAGAACCAGCAATATTAATTGTCCCTGTCGGACTGTTGGGTGAAGTAATATTGTTAATTTTGTCAAGTGCCGAAAGAGTAATTGCACCTCCATTCCCAAGATTTGATGAAGAATTTAAAAAACTTTTAATGTTAATTGAACCTGCTGTACTCGTTAGAAAAATATTGCCGCCATTACCTGAGTCAGAAGTTGTCAAAATCCCGTCTAAGGGCGAACTCAGGATATTAATATCCTTAAAAGCGGACATCGTTACAGAACCCCCATGTGCCCCTAAAAAAGTGGCAGAGGTATCGATTTTTCCGAGGACTGTAATGTTGTTAGCAGAAGCCAAATTCACAGAACTCCCCAGTGAGGGCAAGGAAGTTTTAGAAGTGGCTCCCTGCACCACGACATCACCCGCGTCTACCCGGATGTTAGATCCAGACAGTTTCACCTCCCCAGTGCTGCTAACCGTTACTTTTGTCGCATTGTTAGCGCCTCCACCTGTGAGTAACTGGGGCAAAGAGAGAGGAGAAGCGATGGAGAGGGGGAGAGAAGGCGAGAGAGGTTGAATCTCTAAACTCAGCAGGTTTCCCGCCTGAGAAAGGCGAACCATCTTTTCACCTGGTACAGATGCAACCGCGATCTTCCCCCCAGGTGCCGAGAGATTACCGACGGAGACAACCGTGCCACCGAGTAGATTGAGATCCTGCCCATCTTTAACGGCTAGCTGTGCCTCGTTGACAATCGCTCCGGGAGTTTGAGGGGTGGCGAAGGCAAAGGTATTGGGCGTCCCTACCAGCGCCGCATAGCTATTAGAACCGATGGCATTAAACCATCCTGAGTCAAATTTAATTCCAGTCGCTGTGGTAGCGGTGAAGCTTCCAGGTACGTTCAAACTAGCTCCTGCGCCAAAAACGATCCCAGCGGGGTTCATCAAGAAGAGGTTGGAATTGCCGCCAGAGACTTGGAGAAGCCCATTGATGACTGAGGGATCGCCCCCCGTAACGCGCCCCAGGATATTTTGAAGGGAGGGGCTAGAAATGAAGTTGGCAATCTCACCTTGGCTAAGACCAAATTGGGTGAAGCTGTGGAACAAATTGGTCTTATCAGCGGATGTCGTGCCGCCTTGGATGTCATATTGGGTTCCATTGGGCTTCACAATGGTGCCGGTGCCGTCAGTCGCCGGGACGATCGATTGTGCCTGCACGCTCAGAAAGCAAACGGATATTCCCAATGCCAGATGTGGAAGGGCAAAAAGCAAAAAGGCGATAGATTTTGGCCTTTTCCTTTTGACTTTTCCTTTTTGTCGTGCTAACAACAATTTAATTCTTTTGACAATTGATTTCATAAGGCCGCTCCTAAAAGGAAACACGTTCCTCAAGTCTTTAGATTTTTCAACGCTAGCTTTTGGGGCAACTTTTGCGCTAGAGGCAGTGTTGAAATGGCTACAGGCTTTTGTTTATAGTGTTTGGACAGTGTAAAGGGAGAAGTCCTCGCTCTGCGGTAAATTGCCGTATCGTCCTGTCCGCCAAAACTAATTAGGAAGGATATAAAAAGAATGGATTTCACCACCACTCAATCAATGAACAGGAGTTTGAGCGCCAACTCATCGCTTTTAGGAGATAAGCTAGTGAATTAGCCAGCTCCAGCCTGCCCATCTGGAGAAAGCTCAAGTCGGGCGGTAACACGGACAGAGCAATTACCGATCGGATTTTCCGGTTTCTTCCCAAGTGCCGGACTATCCACAAATTGCGTAAAGCAAAGCGATCGCTTCTATCGAATCGCTTCCGGGTGCCAAAGAAAGTAAACAATAAATAGTAGAAACATTCTTTGTTTGGGAAGCGGTACACCCCGCCCCGCTTTCCCCCAACCCTCAAAAGGGAAGGGTGTCCAGCGGAAATTTTTATGACTGACGCTTTTGCCCTTAGATGGCACCGCACCCTGATTGTTCCTGCCACGCTGCTGGCTCTTTGTCTGACCACTATATCAGCCAGAGCGCAAAATAAGGTGTACAGCCCAATTCCTGTACCGGCAAACAACGAAGTTTCCGACACGCTGACTGAAAAAGATATTCCGACTGGTGAGGGAGGTTTTGCTCGTGATTACGTGGTGAGTCTGGATGCTGGAGATCAGGTAGCGGTTGACTTGATCTCTGATAGTTTTGACACGATTGTGACGCTGATGTCGTCGGATGGCGCTACTGTGGCGGAAAATGATGACGGTCCCGACGGCAGCACTAACTCGCTTTTATTTTCCCGCATTACCGAGCCGGGTGATTATATTATTCGGGTTCGGGCTTTTGGGGAAACAAGTGGCGGTTCTTTTAAGCTCAAGGTAACGCGCCTAAAACCAATGTGAGTAGAAAGTAGAAATTTTGAATTAGTTGAATTATAAGTGTTGAGTTTTAAATTTAAAAAAACACTCAATACTTATAATTCATGAGTCTCAAATCCGCTCAACATTTAGGCTAATTTCTCAGGCAAATCTTAAAATGCTTATCCGATCGAAGTTTAGCCAAACCATTAGAAATTGTTATCAGTTGGTAGCGGTAATGAGTCATCAGAGAGTAGAGGGAAGGATGATGGAGAGATGGGTACATCTGAATTTTCGATGCGTTTGCCCTGTTTTCCAGCCCAAGCGCGATCGCTAGTTGTCTTGCTCCTAATCTTCTAAGTGCAAGGAACTAATAGAAATCCAAAATTTAGGGGAGACTAATTAACTTTGGTTCTGTGAAATTAGATTTTATAGGGTAGTCTGGGAAGTCATCAATTCCGATATCGTCAATATTTATATTTATGAATTGAGGAAATCCATGAAATCCCCTCTTAGAATCGACTCTTTGTTTTTTGCAGGAATTGGAATTTTTACTTTAGCCTGGTTTGTTTGCCATACCGAGAGTTATGTTCTGCCTTATCCTTTAATTGATACAAAATTACCTCCAGGCTTTTCAGAAGAAAAATTCTCCAGTATCCAATTAGGAATGGGCAAAGATGAAATTTTAAAAATCTTACCTGCTCCCGAACATAGCCTCGATCGTGAGAATTGGAGTTATGGTGTGGATGGTGCAGCTCTTTGGGGTGATTTTGCTTGGATTTCGTTTGAAATGTCTTTTGATAAAGAAGGCAAAGTAATAGGGAAAAAACGCTACATTAATCATGATTAACTAAATATATACCCCCTTTAAATAAATACACAGAGCGCTTTTCTCAACCATTCGATAGCTGGGGTTAATGTGTTACGGCACTATTTCAGCGAGGCGTTGCTGAAGTAGTTGAGGAAATTGGGCGTAGTATTTTTGATTGAGTGGGGAAGGATGAGGGAGTGGCAGTAGCATCACTGAACGTTGATGTATATTGCCTTCTGTGTCCTTCGCCTGAAGCGTAACTTGAATGCTGGCAGAGTAGCGATCGCTTCTTGTAAAAAACTGCTTCAATTCACCCTTAGCCGCATAAGGGGCAAACCAATTAAACGCTTCATTTCCCAAAGTGATAATTTTATCCCCTTGCCAATGCAATACCAATAATCGTTCTAAAAAGGGGCGAAATCGTTTTTTCACAGCCTCAGCGTATGCTTTGTTACCCGGTGGTTTGTAAGGCACGGTATTTGTCAGTAAAACGCGATCGAGGACAACCTGTAAATCGGTATCCTTATTGGGTTCGGTGGCTGCGATCGCACTGTACAAACCCCGACGCACAAAGCCACCAGCAGCACCGCAAAGCGGTTGACGTGCCCGTACTTCATCTTTTCCCAAATCGCGGGCAAAAAAGCATAGCTTGCTCTCTAGATTGCCTGCATAGAGAATTGGCTGCGTAGGCTCCAAACTCGCTGCCAGATACACAGGTTCATCAACGGGAAATGTTTCCCGTTGCGCTTCCTGCTGGATATCTGCAATTAACTGTTTAATGTCTGACATAACGTTTTATCTTACTTAAGATAGATGCAATAAATTATGTTTGTAAACACCAAATCTATTGAATGATACGATGTTGGCAATTTAAGAGACTATCCTATATAACGTCTAGATTAAAGGGCAAATTAAAAGCTACAGTGTTTTAACGACTAAGTTTTAACGACTAATTACGATTTGGAGTTTCCTATGGCGATAGAAACCACCCTAGATGAAGCTTCCATTAAGCAAAGCTTGGAGCAATTTCTGCTAGTGTTGTCTATTTCCTTGAGTGTGGCGACACTCTCGCGAATTTTCAGTTGGTTACGCCAAATTCCTTACACATTGCTGCTGGTCATTGTCGGGTTATTTTTAGCATTTGTAGATGTGCGGTTGGTGAATCTGTCGCCAGAATTAATTCTAGAGATTTTTTTGCCTCCCCTACTATTTGAAGCTGCTTGGAATATCCGTTGGCGAGACTTGAAAGATGATATATTTCCCGTCACTTTGTTTGCCATTGTCGGTGTCATCATCTCGGTTGTTGGTATTGCATTTCCTCTCAATTGGCTGACTGGACTTCCTCTTACAACTGCCCTCCTTGTCGGTGCTTGTTTATCTGCTACCGATCCCGTTTCCGTAGTAGCTTTGTTTCGGGAACTGGGTGCTGGCAAACGCTTAACAATGTTGATGGAGGGAGAGAGTTTATTTAATGATGGCGTGGCGGTGGTGGCGTTTACGTTGCTAGTGGGAATCCCCCTAGGAACCAATGAGTTTGCACTAGACACTACAGTTGCTAGTTTTTTAGTATTTGTTGGTGTTGGGATTGGAATTGGCAGCTTAGTTGGTTTTGGAATTTCCTACCTTACGCAACGTTTTGACTTGCCATTAGTAGAACAATCACTCACTCTTGTTTCTGCTTACGGCACTTATTTGATAACAGAAGAGTTGGGTGGTTCTGGGGTAATTGGGGTTGTCACGGTTGGTGTGATTTTGGGTAACTTTGGCTCTCGAATTGGCATGAACCCGCGCACCCGGTTATTGGTATCTGAATTTTGGGAATTTTTAGCATTTTTTGTTAATTCCATCGTTTTTCTTTTAATTGGCGATCAAATCCACTACTCGCGTCTAGTAGAGAATTTTAGTCTGATTGCGGTGACAATTGGGGCGGTATTGGTAACGCGAGCAATTGCCATCTATGGGCTCAGTGCTTTGAGCAATTGGCTAGTTAAATCTCAAATAGGTTGGCGAGATCAAACAATACTTTGGTGGGGTGGTTTAAGAGGCTCAGTTTCAATTGCCTTGGCGGTAAGTGTACCCATTATCTTACCAGGAAGAGAGGAAATTATTGATATGGTGTTCGGCGTTGTGTTGTTTACTCTGTTAGTTCAAGGTTTGACAACTCAGTGGTTTTTGGAAAGATTAGGACTGATTGGAGATCAGCCGCTACGCCAGCAATATTCAGAGGCAATTGCCCGTCGCGTTGCCTTAAATCGAGTGTTGAATTATTTATTGGAAGCTGGCAAAGAATTAGAAATCGATCAGGAGTTTTATCGTTACGAGTTAAATCTGGTTCAAGGACAACTCAAGGGTATTGAGGAGGAAATTGAGAAGTTGCAAAATCAATATCCTCAGTTGCGAGCGCTTAATATGCAACAACTGCGAGAAAAACTCTTAGATATTGAAGGCGACACCTACGCTGAACTGATCCGTGCAGGACGTTTGAATAATCGACTCTCACCCGTCATGCAGGAAATTTTAACTGAATCAACAGAGGATGAAAGGAAATAAACTGGAGCGCGATCGCACCCTAAAAGAAAATCCTCTCTTTTCTAATTGGTCTGTGATTACGATCGCGGGGCGATTCGTTTTTTTAATATATATTGTTGCTGTTTCTTGATACTCCTCACACCCATTTACTTTTTTCCCGCTTTACTAATCGCTTTTCTTCTAGCAATCCTACTTGAGTTGTGAGATGCTAGGCGGAGAGTATCGCCGCGAAGCCGACAATTAAGAAAGCTTAATTTGAACTTCAAATTTTTAATAACTTCGCCGTCTCTTGCGGCGTAACCAAAGTATTTGCACACAAAATTCCCGAAGCAGCAACAGCGGGAACGCCAATTCCTGGCATCGTACTATCTCCCACACGATACAATCCAGAAATCGGCGTTTGTGTGCCAGGAAATGTCCCTTGACCTGCTGCAATTGCAGGGCCATAAGTTCCCTGATAGCGGCGTAAGTAATAAGCGTGAGTTAATGGTGTACCAATAAGTTCTAATACAACGCGATCGCGTATATCCGGGATCACCCTCTCTAACGCACGGAATAGAGATTGCGATCGCTCTTTTTTCCTCTCCTCATACCCTTCATCTCGTTGCCATCCCTCATAAGGTTCTAATGTGTAGGCGTGAACTACATGATGTCCCTCTGGTGCAAGATTAGCATCCCACACCGAAGGGATAGAAATCATGCAAGTATTCCCCGGTTCAGTAATATCTTTACTCGCATCGTGAACTACCACATGATGTCCCGTCAGATTTTCCAAACCCTCAGCGCGGATGCCTAAATGTAAGTGCATAAAGCTATCAACGGCTGGCATTTCTAAAGATTGCTGACGATAATATGGCGGCAAATCTTCGGGGCGTAATAGCTTAGTGTAAGTATCCCAAATGGTAGCATTAGAAATTACTATAGGCGCATTAATAATTTCACCATTCTTTAACTTAACCCCTGTTACTTTTCCCAATTGGATTAATATTTGCTCAACCTGAGCATTTAATTTTAATTCGCCACCCCAACGCTTTAAACCGCGCACTAAAGCATCAACAATTGCGCCACTTCCTCCAACGGGATACTCGACACCAGCGCGAGAACGTTCTCCCAACATAAATGCCACTTCTGGGGCAATTGTTCCGTGCGCCTTAAGTCCAGAAAGTAGAAAACATTCCAAGTCAATTAAGCGCCGCACCCAAGGCTCTCGTACCTCTCGATCCATCACATTACCAACAGAACCTTGGACGGTTTTTAGATGCGGTAGCAGTTTCAATACAGATGGTAAATATTTCCTCAAAACCACTGGTATTATCTGCCAATCTGCCCTTAAAGCAATAGTAGGAATCTCCCGCAGCGATTCGTAAAGAGGTAGCAGACGTTTTTCAAATTGTTCTAATTCTCTTGCACCTTGAGGCGTGATTTCAGCAACAGTTTGGCAATATCGTTCAGCATCGCTGTAAACGGGAAAAGTGCCTTCAGGAAAGTGATAATGACCCATAGGATCGTAGCGAACAGCTTGCAACGATTCTCCCAGAACTTCTAACACTTGCTGTAATGGATTTAGACCCCTTCCAGGGGTGAGTCCGCAGTAAAATGAGGGGCCAGAGTCAAAATGAAATCCCTGCCGCGAGAAACTGTGTGCAGCACCACCAGCGATCGCGTGACTTTCGCACACTAGCACTCGTTTTCCGTAACGGGCAAGTAACGCCCCTGCGGTTAAACCGCCAATTCCGCTACCGATAACAATTACATCTAAACTCATGTTATGACAATCTCATTTAATTTATGAACACTATCTTTTTTAAACGAATCGCCTTAGCGTTAGCGAAGCCATGCGCGTTAGCGCTTTAGAAGCTGAGAACGCAGAGGAAGAGAAAAGAGATTATTCTTTAAATAGATTGGATTTATATTAGGGAGATTTATTGGATAATTATATTAATAGCTTTTGGAGCTAATCTTTATGGTACAGCACAACCCGGAAACCAGATTACCAACAAGTGCTGAACTTCCTTGTTCGGATGATACACCTGTGGATAACGAAGACCAAAATTTTATCCCGAATTTTCTATTATTCTTGCTAGAGTTCATTTGGGGTAATCGCCTTGACTGGTATTTTGGTGTAGATATGGGCATCTATCACACGACAGGCGTGAATCCAAGAGTACCCGTGGTGCCAGATGGATTTCTAAGTTTGGGAGTGGAACGGAGGAAAAACAATGGTTCTCGCTCCAGCTATGTTCTCTGGGAAGAAAATAATATTGCCCCCATTTTTGTCTTAGAAATTGTCTCTCACACTTATGGGGGAGAATACGATACAAAAATGGCAATTTATGCCAATTTAGGAGTGTTGTATTATGTAATTTATAATCCGAATTTCTGGCGGCGCGACCAGGAACAACCTTTTGAAGTTTACCGTTTAGTAAATGGGCAATATCAGTTACAAATCGGAGAACCATTCTGGATGCCAGAAATCGGTTTAGGAATTGGGCGATTTGTGGCTCAAGTCGGAGGCATACAGCGCGAGGTATTGTACTGGTACGATGCCCAAGGTGTGAGGTATCAGACAGGGGAGGAATTAGCTGAAATTGAGCGGAATCAGCGGGAGTTAGCACAACAGCAAGCTGAGTCGGAACGACAACGCTCAAATGAGCTGGCAGAGTTATTAGAGAGATATCGCGATCGCTTTGGTGACTTAACCCAAGGGTAAGGATACGGAATTGCTATCGAGCGCGATTGCTAAATCCATAGTTACCAGATAAGAGATAATCAAATCGAAGTGGACTGAGATTAGATTGAAAAAGTGACTCTTGTAGAAGACCACTTTCAAGATTACTCTGACCGTAAAATAAGAATGAACCCGTATCGTGGTGATGGAACGAGAAATTTATATCAGAGAAGCTTTTCCAGAGGAAGATTCTCTAATTGCTCAACATTTTTATCAAATGTGGCTGGATAATCATGTTCCTTCTGACTCAATAGAATCAGACTGGCTCAACATTACGCTCCAGTTTATAGAATGCGCTCGAAAAGAGGGATGCCATAAAGCTTTTGTGGCGGAGATTGATGGGAGAGCGATCGCTTCAGCAAGTTGTCAGCTGTTTGCTGGTCTTTACCCGCATATCCTCAAACCGGAATCTCGCAAATATGGATACATCTGGGGAGTTTACGTTGAACCGCCTCACCGCAGACAGGGACTTGCCAAGAAACTTACGCTTTGTGCGATCGACCATCTAAAATCGCTTAACTGCACAAGGGTTATCCTACACGCCTCCCCACCAGGTAAGCCAGTCTACTCTAGTCTTGGCTTTAGCGAAAGTAATGAGATGCGGTTGGATTTGCTGTAATTAAAGAGACGTATCCTTGCGAAGCGGCACACGATCTCTACCCTATCTCCTCTGAAAAAGGGTGTACAAAATTCCAGCGGTGTTTGCGAAAAATAACAACCCTGACCGACTTTCACCTCAGAATGTGGTTGGGATCTGGCAGAAGATGGGCACTGGCTCATTTCGATGACGGAGGCGGTCTATTTTAACTGTCTCAGCAATTGCAATGCCTTTTGAGAGTCAGCGGTTAATCCTTGCTCGAAGAAAAGTCGCGCAGATGCTTGTAAATCCTCAATTGCGCCTCTAGCATCGCCGGTTTCGTAGCGCAGCAGCCCCCGGTTGCCATAAGCTTTAGCAAAGTTGGGAGAAATAGCGATCGCCTCGGTATAGTCGGCAATGGCTGCTTGAGGATTGCCGATTTGCTGACGGGCGATCGCTCGATTGTAGTAAGCTGCTGCATTGTTGGGATCGTGCTGGATGGCTTGGTCATAATCCGCGATCGCTTCTTTGATATTTCCCAGTCGCCGCCGGACAATCCCGCGATTGTAATAAGCTTCTACTAGATTGGGGTTCAGACCCAGAGCCTTTGTAAAATCAGCGATCGCTTCCTGGGTTTCTCCCAGTTGAACGCGAGCATTCCCCCGATTCACGTAGGCGGTGGCATCCTTAGGCTGAAGCTGAATCGCTTTGCTGTAGTCCTCAACGGCTCCTCTAGGATTTCCTAGGGCACTGCGGGCGTTCCCCCGGTTGTAATAAGCGATCGCATTTTTCTGGTCGAGATTCAGCGCCTTAGTGTAGTCCTCAATTGCTTCCCCATACTTT
This sequence comes from Trichocoleus sp. DQ-U1, assembly GCF_039961925.1. Lineage (NCBI taxonomy): Bacteria > Bacillati > Cyanobacteriota > Cyanophyceae > Leptolyngbyales > Trichocoleusaceae > Trichocoleus > Trichocoleus sp. DQ-U1. The sequence goes on from NZ_JAMPKB010000005.1 coordinate 41,546, forward strand.
TTTTGGTCGGCATAAACTATACCCCGGTTGAGGTAGGCATCGGCATTCTGGGGATTTCGCTTCAGCAACTCCGTATAATCTGCGATCGCTCCCTGATTATCTCCTAGCTTCCGCCTTGCCAACCCTCGGCTGTAGTAGGCTTTAGTCAGGTTGGCATCCTGGCGAATTGCAGCGGTGAAATCATTGAAAGCGCCGCTATAGTTTTCTTGGTTATACTTCTCCATCCCCCGATTGAATAATTCTTCTGCACTCGACTGAGCCACTATAAGAGTGCTAGGGAAAGAGTGCTGAGGAAAGAGTAGGGGCTGAGCCTGTGCATAGATAGCTGTCGTTCCTCCACTAAGTAAGGCGGCAGTTCCTATAACGGTGATAGCTTTATATCCGTAGTGCATCGCTTCATTACTAGAAATTACGGAATTAAGTAACTCGGTGAAAATAAACATAACTCAATAAGCCCGTTTATCGTTGATTGTTCATGGTAATTTTCAATTTTCCATGAGCGATAAACAGTCCTATCCGTTAAGTTTATTTATCCCAATCTACTTAGACGCTCATCAAGTAAAAGCTCACAAACGTTAGCTGAAAACCTTCCTAACTCTACTCAGTCCTCAGCCCTAACTCTACTCAGTCCTCAGTCCTCAGCCCTCAGTCCTAACTCTACGCAGTCCTCAGTCCTAACTCTACTCAGCCCTAACTCTACGCAGTCCTCAGCCCTCAGTCCTCAGTCCTAACTCTACTTAGCCCTCACCACTCTGAAAGCTGTAGATTTTCTGGGTTTCTAACTGATGGCAAACTGACGAAGGCAGGGTACTTGCGGGGAAGTTCTGCCGGTCTAGCTGGATTTGTAAACCTGTCAGGGGGTCTATTCCAGTCGAAACCATAAATTCTAGATATTGCAACTGAGGCCACGCGCTCAAAGCATCCAGAATTTGCGCGATCGCTCGCACATAAGGATGTCCTGTCTGCTGATACCAATCCGGTGACGCCAGATTGGGTTGGTCAAAACCTAAGTGAACGGTTAACGATGGCGTGCCGAACAGAGCGATCCCAACAGGTCGCGTTTCTTCCTGCAACAACAAATCGTGAGTTTTTGCCAAATGCCGTAGTTTCTCTAATCGTTCGTAGCGCTTTGTGACTGACTCCGGCTCATCCTGCCAGTGCAGCGCTACGGTGATTAAATACGTTTGCAACAGCATATGACCCAGCTTTTTCGCTTTGGTCGCTAGATAGATGGAATTATAATCATTCGCCTCAATTAACAGCGGCACCCGATCCACCACCTCTAAGCCATAACCTTTTAAACCTGCAATCTTGCGGGGATTATTCGTGATCAGGCGAATTTTTTTCACTCCCAAATCGTTGAGAATTTGCGCCCCCACCCCGTAATCCCGCAAGTCAGCAGGGAAACCTAAGCGCTCGTTTGCTTCGACGGTATCCAGCCCCATGTCTTGCAACGAGTATGCTTTCAATTTATTAACCAGCCCAATTCCCCGTCCTTCTTGGCGCAGGTAAACCACAACCCCCGACCCGGCATTCTGAATCATTTTCAGCGCCGCTTGCAACTGCATGCGGCAGTCGCAGCGCATAGAACCCAAAGCGTCACCCGTGAGGCATTCCGAGTGCATCCGCACCATCACTGAGTGGTCTGAGAACTCGGCTGGGTCTCCCTTGACAATTGCGACGTGTTCGGATTGATCCAGGCTGTTGCGGTAGGCGTAAATTTGAAAATTCCCAAACTGAGTCGGCAGTTCAGCAATCGTCTCCCGGCAGACAAACCGTTCGTGGTTGAGGCGGTAACTAATTAAGTCAGCAATGCTAATAATTTTCAGTTGGTGAGTCTTGGCGTACTCGATTAACTGTGGCAACCGCGCCATCGACCCATCAGGATTTTGAATTTCACAGATCACCCCAGCCGGGTACAATCCCGCCAATCTTGCCAAATCAACACCGGCTTCTGTATGACCGGCTCGTTTCAGGACGCCCCCTTCCCGCGCCCGCAAGGGGAAAATGTGACCGGGACGGCGCAAGTCATTTGGCTGGGTTGCTGGGTTAAGGGCGACTTGTATCGTCACCGCCCTATCCTCCGCTGAGATGCCGGTACGAACTCCCATATTCGGTGCGGCGTCGATGCTGACGGTGAAGGCAGTTTGGTTGCTGTCGGTGTTGTTGCTAACCATCAAGGGCAGATCCAGTTCGTCCAAGCGATCGCCTGTTAGCGCCAGACAAATCAGACCCCGTGCATTCACCGCCATGAAATTAATCATGTCGGGCGTCGCGAACTGAGCCGCGCCAATTAAGTCGCCTTCATTTTCCCGGCTCTCATCATCTACTACCACGACCACCCGCCCCGCCTTCAGGTCTGCCAAGGCGGCGTCAATCGCGTCAAATTTAAACGGTTGGGTTGAAGAAGCGCGATTTTGCGCCTCTTTGCTTTGAGACAATTCCACAGATTAATTAGCGCAATAAACCATAGATCCAGTATCTCTTTTTGAGAGTAGCCTGTGGGCAGCCCCCAGCGGCGCGATCGCGCGAATTCGACAGCGATCGCTCAAATTGATACTTATCGTCTGTAGACTTATCGTTATCTAAAACAACCTTCTTTCTCAATTATGGCGGCTAATCCCGAACTCGAAAAATTTGGCAAACAACTCCGAAAATTGAGAAAGGCACGGGAACTTTCCCAGGCAAAATTAGCAGAATTAACTGGGTTACACCGCACTTACATCGGTGGTATTGAGCGGGGCGAGAGAAATGTTTCCCTTGTTAATATCGTCCGTTTAGCAAAAGCTTTAAGCGTATCTCCCTCCGAGTTGTTAAAACAAATTGAATAAATGAATCTCACATTATTAGTTTTTTTAAAGTCATCTCTATGAAAGTAATTCGATTAAAATACAAAATATTACCGTTTTGGGATTAAAATATAAACTTAAAAAATAATTATATAAATAACTAAATCGAGATTCATAGATAGCAACTAAAAAAAACTGAAATATTCTTTTTTCTCCGTTTCTCTTATCTTCTATATTCTATAGCGTGGACGCCCTCAGCTATGCTCGCTCGCTAAGACGATTCGTTTAAAATATCTCATAGAAATCCCCTCGGACTGCTATAGCGATCCAAATTGAGTTGTGTGATGTCAGCCCTTCAGATCCCCCACTTCGTAAGACTTGTCGAGGATCTCGCCTTCACAACTCATTTATGACTGCTATAAGTAGGAATTAAGGGAAAGAAGAAGGATTCCCTCGCACCTTGCCTAAAAGAGAGTTATGGCGTTAGGTTCAAGTGAGAAGCGCAATATGTCATGATATTGATTTATAACGCTAATTAGACCACGCAGCACCGCCCAAAATATCAATTGGAGCGGTGCTTTTCTATAAGGATAAATTTCCAAAAGAGTCGGTTACTCCCCGAACAGTTGCTCTAGCCAACCTTGAATTCCCCGCAGCTAACCTTGTAACCCTAAATGATGACGCTGATATTTCTACCACCAAATCTTGGTTTTAATACTACAATGCAGCAAAAGTCGCTTTCAGCCATCAGCTTTTAGCAGGACTGAGGAATAAGCAATGACAAAGAAATTCTATTCAGCAACCATTAGGGACATGGCAATGCCGTATCCTGATCGCTCAGTACTGACTTTGGTTGACTGCGCTTTGCTGACCGCTGAGCGTTTAAAATTTAAACTTTTTAGGGAACAAGCATCATGGGTGATTTAGGGCGCGTGCCTGTTGGAATTGTTGGCGCGTCAGGCTATGGTGGTGTGCAACTTGTAAGACTCTTGATGGAGCATCCAGGAGTCGAACTGGTTTACCTAGGTGGTGAGAGTAGCGCTGGAAAGTCCTTTTCCGACCTTTACCCCCATTTAGGTCATCGCGTTGACTTAAAGATAGAACCGCTTGATTTAGATACCATTGCCAATCGCTGTCAAGCCGTTTTTCTCTCTTTGCCCAATGGTCTTGCCTATCAGATGGCACCGACGCTAGTGGCGAAGGGGTGCAAAGTACTGGATTTATCCGCCGATTACCGATTTTCCAACCCGGAAACCTATCAAGCTTGGTACGGGGGAGAACGTCAAGACCGAGAACTCGCAACTACGGCGGTTTACGGCTTACCGGAACTATACCGCGATCGCATTGCCGACGCCCAGTTAGTGGGTTGCGCTGGTTGCTACCCCACCGCCAGTTTGCTAGCACTCTCGCCGCTACTCAAGCAAGGGTTAGTCTTACCAGAAACTGCGATTATCGACGCCAAATCTGGCACCTCCGGCGGTGGACGGCAAGCGAAAACCAATTTATTGCTGGCTGAGGCAGATAATACGCTAGGAGCTTACGGTGTTGGCGGACGGCACCGACATACCCCCGAAATTGAGCAAGTTTGTAGCGATCTCGCCGGTCACGAAGTTACAGTGCAGTTTACCCCTCACTTGATTCCAATGGTGCGCGGGATTCTCGCAACCGTTTATGCCAACTTGCGCGATCCGGGGTTAGTGCGAGAAGACTTAATTACCATCTTTTCAGCTTTCTACCGTGCTTCGCCTTTTGTGAAAATATTACCAGGCGGCATCTACCCTCAAACGAAATGGGCTTGCGGGACTAATCTTTGCTATATCGGCATCGAAGTTGATCCCCGCACGGATCGGGTCATTGTCATGTCAGCGATTGATAATTTAATCAAAGGTCAAGCTGGTCAAGCTCTCCAATGTCTCAATTTGATGCTGGGTATGGAAGAAACCCTAGGTTTACCTCAACTCGGTTTTTACCCGTAGCGATCGCCTTTTAGATTTTTGGGTGTTGAGTTGGATGGCTGAGGGATCGTTTTTTCGGAGTCGTCGAATGAGCGGCTGGTGTTGGCAATCAGAGGGGCTTACTGAAGTTAGCTGCGACGAGAAAAAATTTGACGCGATCGCGCGACTCAGTCGCAGCCCAATAAAATATTGGATCGCTAGGTACATACCAAAAACCCGTTTTCTAGTCTAGAAAACGGGTATCTAAAATAATTGGCTGGCAAAGAGCGATCGCTAGTCGTAGTACTTATTCACCCCTAATTCCTGGTGTAGGGGCATGGCACAAACACGCCCCTACAAAATGTGAATGAGTTTATGTGAAAAAATACTCCAAATGCTTTGATTACGGCACTAATTGAAATGAGCCGAAAAACTTTTGAACATCCTTGGTATTTGAACCAAGCGTACTGACTTGATACAGCCGCTTGTTCACCAGAAAAATCCGACATTGACCAATAGAACCGTCCGAATCTTTATACTTAATTTCTCTGCCGGGACTTCCATGCAGTGAAATTGGGCGCTGAGCGATTAACTTCGCGCCATCCGTTATATAACCCTCAGTCGCCGCATCCAAGAGTTCTTTAGCCTCTAGCCGATCGATCTCGTTGGCAAAGTCAGCATAGGAGACTAAAAAGACACCATCCGACGTAGCGGCTGTAAACAAATGCTGCTCAACGTCACCTTCTTCAGCTTTTTCGGTATGTGTTTCTTCCTCTGGGGTTCCCGGCATTAGCACCACAAAGCCTCCTTCAGAGGAAGAAAACTCCTGCCAATCCTCTTGAGCGTCTGGCGTCGTTTCAGCAGCGCCGATGAGCTGACAGTTATTACAGGGTTGGATTTGAAGTAATGGTCTAACTGCTTCGGCGTGGACGGCTGCTGACACAGACAGGGGAGCAAATAGGGTGGCGATCGCTAGGATTTTTAGTTTCATATTGAGTTGTGCAAAAGTCGGTCAATCCTTTTATAGACAACAGACAAATTGACTGAATTCCTGAACGAGCCACCCGATTATCTGGCACAAACTGCCCGAATTAATCCGCTTTAGCGGGGGCCTAGCCCAATGGTAGCGGCATAAACTGCGCGATCGCCCAATTCATCTTCAATTCGCAGCAGTCGGTTGTACTTCGCCACCCGTTCGCTGCGACAAAGCGAACCTGTTTTAATTTGACCGGCTCTCGTGGCTACGGCTAAATCGGCAATCGTGGTGTCTTCAGTTTCGCCGGAGCGATGGCTGATGATTGACCGGAATCCGTTGCGAGTAGCGAGTTCAATGGTTTCCAGAGTTTCCGTGAGAGAACCAATTTGGTTGAGTTTGATCAGGATCGAGTTAGCGGCGGCTTGCTCGATGCCTTTTTGCAGGCGGATGGGGTTGGTGACAAAGAGATCGTCGCCGATGAGTTGAACGCGATCGCCCATTTTCTCGGTTAATAGTTTCCAGTTTTCCCAGTCTTCTTCGTGCAGTCCGTCCTCAATTGAGACAATCGGATATTGTCCTACCAACTTACCCAGATACTCAATAAAGTCAGCCGGGGAATGGGAGGAGCCATCGTAAACATACTGCCCTTCTTTATAGAACTCACTGGCAGCAACATCTAGCGCCAGCGCCACGTCTTGTCCGGGTTTATAGCCAGCCTTTTCAATCGCCGCCACTAATAGTTCCAAAGCCGCTTGATTGGACTCTAAATTAGGAGCAAAACCGCCTTCATCGCCAACGCCAGTCAGCAAGTTTTTGTCCTTTAAAACTTTGCTGAGAGCCGCAAACACCTCGGCACCCCAACGCAGCGCTTCCTTAAACGAAGACGCCCCAACTGGCACAATCATAAATTCTTGGAAATCCACGTTATTATCCGCGTGGGCACCGCCATTGATCACGTTCATCAACGGCACCGGCAGCACATTCGATAAGGGACTACCGAGATAGCGATAGAGCGGCAATTCCAGAGCTGCTGCACCCGCTTTTGCAGTTGCCAGGGAGACGGCGAGGATGGCATTTGCTCCCAAATTCGATTTATTTTCCGAGCCATCCAGCTCAATCATCGTGCGGTCAACCAAAACCTGATCGAGCGCATCCATCTCCAACAACTCAGGAGCAATTTTCTCCTCGACATTCTGGACGGCTTGGAGGACGCCTTTGCCACCGTAGCGGCTGGCATCCTCATCCCGCAGTTCGTGGGCTTCAAAAGTCCCTGTAGAAGCGCCACTGGGAACTTGAGCCAATCCCATCACACCGTTGATCAGATAGACTTCGGCTTCCACTGTGGGACGCCCCCGCGAGTCGAGAATTTCACGAGCCACAATGGCGTCGATGGCAGTATCTGGCGTGTTAATCATTCCGTTTCACCCTTCAGTAGCAAAATTGCAAGTGTCTCACACATCAGCAAACCTTAGATAGGCTTTTTAGCCAGATGGTTATAGCGGTGGTCATCCCTTGTCGAAAACACCTAGCGTGGCTGAATGTAATATGGTTTCTATGGTGGTATGGGTTGTTGTGTAAAGATCCCGATCGGGGATTGAAATAGAATACGTCCTGAGCGGACACTCAAACGTCATATTAAAAAGGAATTCGGGATCAAAACGATGCGAATGCTACATACGATGTTGCGAGTCGGCAACCTAGAAGAGTCTTTGAAATTTTACTGCGACGTGCTGGGCATGAAGTTACTGCGCCGCAAAGATTATCCGGATGGGAAGTTCACGCTGGCATTTGTGGGTTACGGTGACGAATCTGACCATACAGTTGTGGAATTAACTTACAACTGGGGCGTAGAGCAGTATAACCTGGGAGATGCCTACGGTCATATAGCTCTTGGCGTTGATGATATTTACGCCACCTGTAACGAAATTAAGGCGCGGGGCGGCAAGGTGTCGCGGGAACCGGGGCCAATGAAGCACGGTTCGACGGTTATTGCTTTTGTGGAAGATCCGAATGGCTACAAGATTGAGCTGATTCAGCTAGGAACTCAAGGATCTGCCCAAAAGCAGGAAACGGCTGAAGCAGCAAGTCGGTAGGTTTTAAAAGTAAGCGATCGCATATTTCTAAACATTTGAGACGTGCGATCGCAGATTTCCTTTTAACGCCGATCAAGTTGGAATTTTTGATCCCAAATTCTTTTTTAATATCAAGACCGTGAGGCGTAATTTTGAAGCCGATAGCCCCCTTAATGTGGAGGCTACAAATTACCATTGCACAAATGAAAGTAAAAATACCTAAAAATCCAACCCCTATTAGAGGCAAGGATTTTCAGGTTGCTGGTTCCTAATAATTGAAATTGCAGATACCAGCAGATAAACGCTTGATAACCCACACCTTTATCTCGCGGCAGAACCCCTGTAAATTCGTTCTGCTTGCTCCGGAGATAACAGCATTGAGGCAATTCGCTCAGGTTTAGGCTCTACAGATTCATCCTGATTGGTGGAAAGTTGACTGTAGAGTGGCAGGTACTCCTGACGAATCGGATCGTATCCCCAAACATCTCCCGTTTCAATGTGATAAATCCAGGCATGGAGAGACAGTTTGCCTCGGTGAAGTTTAGCGCGAATTGCTGGATAAGTCCGCAGATTTTCGATTTGCGTTAGCACATTCTCAGCAATCGTGGCTTCCAGAAGTTCTTCACCAGAAAGCTCTGTGTAGTTCTCTTTAATCAGCCGACGGGTCGCTTCTGCGTGCTTTAACCAGTCGTGAACTAACGGCATTTCTGCTGCCAAACTGCTCAATTTTAACAGTCCCTTCATTGCACCGCAGTGAGAGTGACCGCAGACAACAATTTGCTGAATATCTAAAGCGTGAACGGCGTATTCAACGCTTGCGCCTTCGCCGCCATTCGTTGCTCCAAACGGCGGAATCAGGTTGCCAGCATTACGGATGACAAACAGTTCGCCGACAGCCGCTTGAGTAATCAAATTCGGATCGATGCGAGAATCAGAGCAGGTGATGAACAGTACCCTCGGTTTCTGACCGTGAGCGAGTTGCTCGAACAATTCCTGGTGTTCGCTGAAGTAGTTACTTTGAAACTCACGCAGCCCTCTAATCAGTTTCTTCATATATAGCCAATATTTGCTCTAGCGATCGCGATCCCTTCCCTGTAAATCATAGGATGCGAACCGACACGTCGGCGTTTTGCGATCGCACTTCCGAAAGATAACAGCACGCCCGCAAGATCGTTCACACTCAAGAAAGACCTTGCTTAACATTACTTAATTTTATCCCCATTCTGTTGCCTTCTATTTCTGAACTATGACCACAGCCACGAAACCGTCAATCCGTAAAGCTTGGGCAAATGCGGTCGCCCAACCTGCACAAGAATTTCCCCTGACTCCCCTCCCACTCCTTTCCGGCAACATACCGGAAGGTTTGCGCGGCACTCTCTACCGCAACGGCCCAGCCCGCTTAGAGCGTGGCGGCATCCGGGTGGGGCACTGGTTTGATGGGGATGGTGCGATTCTAGGGGTGCATTTCAGCGATGCTGGTGCCTCTGGTGTCTATCGCTACGTTCAATCAGAGGGATACCAAGAGGAAGCCAAAGCGAATCAATTGCTCTATGGCAACTATGGCATGACCGCACCAGGCCCCATCTGGAATCAATGGTTCAAACCGATTAAAAATGCCGCCAATACCTCGGTACTCGCTTTGCCGGATAAACTGCTGGCACTGTGGGAAGGCGGCAAACCCCACGCCCTCGACCTGCAAACTTTGGAAACTTGGGGATTAGATAATTTATCGGAACTGAGTGACGGATTACATTATTCCGCTCATCCCAAGCGCGACGCCCAGACTGGGGAAATTTTTAACTTTGGGGTTTCACCCGGACGGAATGCAACGCTGAATATTTATAAAAGTGACTCCACAGGCAAAATTCTGCAAAAGGCGGCAGTTCAACTAGATGGCATCCCAATGGTGCATGATTTTGTCCTCGCTGGGCAGTATTTAGTCTTTTTCGTGCCGCCAGTGCGAGTGAACGTGCTGCCGTTGCTAACAGGCATAACCAGCTATAGCGATGCGCTGGAGTGGCAACCCAACCTCGGTACTCAGTTTTTGGTTTTTGACCGCGAAACCCTGTCGTTGGTGAGTCGTGGCGAAACTGAACCCTGGTATCAGTGGCACTTTGCGAACGGCTATGTAGATGCCAGCGGGTCAGTGATTGTGGATGTTGTCCGGTACGAAGACTTTCAGACCAATCAGTATCTCAAGGAAGTCGCGACGGGTGAAACCCGGACTCCTGCCAAGAGTACGCTGTGGCAAATCCATCTCAACCCGGCAATTAGCCAGGTAACAAGCATCCAAGAAGTCTTAGATCGGCACTGTGAGTTCCCGGTTGTGCCACAGCATCTGGTTGGTCAAGCTTCGCCCCAAACCTATCTATCGGTACATCGGCAAGCTGTAGAGATTAGCCAAGAACAATTTGGCGCGATCGCTCGTTTTGACTCCAAAACTGACACCCTAGAGGAAGCCGATTTGGGTGAGAATCGCTATCCCTCAGAACCCATCTATGCCCCAGATGCCCTGAATCCCGAACAGGGTTGGGTATTAACGGTGGTGTATGACGGCAACACCGATACCAGCGAAGTCTGGATTATGAATAGCGATCGCCTTTCGGAGCAACCTGCGTGTCGTTTGGGATTACCTAGTACAATCCCCCCTAGCTTCCACGGCACCTGGAAACCAGCTTAGGGTTCTATCAACGTTATTTTGAAGTCTTATATTGTCTCTGTAGGGGCACTCTTGCTTGCGCCCCTACAGACCCTCAATGCGCGAAATCTCGCCTTTTTTATCATCCGGCGACTCCTTCATCAACCCAGAGGGCGATCGCCCGCTTCGCTGATTTTCAGGGTTACATCTACAATTTTTTTGCTAAGTAATTAGCTAATTTTTCAAAACTAAGGCAAAGTAGACGAATTCAAAAAGATAATATAAAAAGCCCGCTTTATTCAAGAAAACGGGCTTTTTATATTTGGCGATTATTTGGCTGATGTTGACTGTTTTAATCCTCACAGAAAATAGAAAAACCGACCTGTAGAACTAGGGGAAGCTGGGTTGCGCTTCTATGTCAAATCAAGATGAAACAACCCCCTCAAAGCGGCTTCAGAATTTCCTCTTCCTCTTCGTCCGCTACCGCGATGGGCACTGTCCTGCCTTGAATCATGAGTAAATAAGTGTTTTTGGGTTGAATCTGCTTGGTGCAAATTTTCCGAGCGATCCCGAAGGTTTGGTAAATTCACCGCGAAGCCAGTAACTAATAGGCTTGATAAGAAGAGGGAGCTGTAAAGGCGCATAGTAGATGTCTCGTCAGAGCTTCTATTGCCTGATTCGGACTCTCTGATGCATAATCAGGATAAAATTGCAAAACAATTTGAATAACTGAGTTTAGGATGCTGTAATTTATTGCGGAATTCGTAGAATAAACGTCCTACTTTGTTCCCGCAATTTTTTACAAGCGTCAGAAAATATAGGCTTGCCTGAAGATTCAAGAACGCTGACTCACCGCTGCTTGGATCGTGGGTGCTTGGGCACCGTGAGAGCGATCGCTCTCGAACTTTGGCAACGCTTACGGGCAGTTCTGGCAGTTTTAGATGTAAAGACGCGATAGCTGTATTCTCCAGATAGGTACTATAGATATACAGTTCCGATTATTTTCATTGATTTGTTGTAGCCGTCCATGACCACTTCTCCCCGCCGGTATCACATCACCACCTTTGGCTGCCAGATGAACAAAGCCGACTCAGAGCGTATGGCTGGCATCCTGGAAAATATGGGCTTTGAATGGTCAGAAGAACCTGAAAATGCAAACCTGATCCTCTACAACACCTGCACCATTCGGGATAACGCCGAGCAAAAAGTTTATTCCTACCTAGGCAGACAGGCGAAACGCAAGCACGAGCAACCAGATTTGACCCTGGTGGTTGCGGGTTGCGTCGCTCAGCAGGAAGGGGAAGCACTGTTGCGGCGGGTGCCAGAATTAGACTTAGTCATGGGACCACAACACGCCAATCGCCTCCAAGATTTGCTGGAACAAGTTTTTAACGGTAATCAGGTAGTGGCGACTGAGGCAGTTCATATCATTGAAGACATCACCAAGCCGCGCCGCGACAGTAAAGTGACAGCTTGGGTGAATGTAATTTACGGCTGCAATGAACGCTGTACTTACTGCGTGGTTCCCAGCGTTCGCGGCGTCGAGCAATCGCGGACTCCAGAAGCGATTCGCGCCGAAATGGAGGAAGTCGCGCGGCAAGGATATAAGGAAATCACCCTGCTGGGGCAAAATATCGACGCCTACGGACGGGATTTGCCTGGAATCACGGCAGAAGGGCGACACCAGAATACGCTCACAGACTTGCTTTATTACGTTCATGATGTGCCGGGAATTGAGCGGATTCGGTTTGCCACCAGCCATCCCCGCTATTTCACCGAACGGTTAATTCGAGCTTGTGCCGAATTGCCCAACGTGTGCGAACATTTCCACATTCCCTTCCAGTCGGGAGATAACGACATTCTGAAGGCAATGGCGCGGGGTTATACCCATGAGAAATATCGCCGCATCATTGACACGATTCGCCGGTATATGCCAGATGCCTCGATTAGTGCGGATGCGATTGTCGGCTTTCCGGGAGAAACCGAGGAACAGTTTGAGAATACGCTGCGACTGGTGGACGAGATTGGTTTTGACCTGTTAAATACGGCAGCTTATTCTCCGCGTCCGGGAACACCCGCAGCCTTGTGGGAGAATCAGCTGAGCGAACAGGTAAAAAGCGATCGCCTTCAACGTCTCAATCATTTAGTTTCAATTAAAGCGGCTCAAGCGTCCCAGCGTTACTTCGGTCGCATCGAAGAAGTCTTGGTAGAAGATCAAAATACCAAAGATCCCACCCAGGTGATGGGACGTACGCGGGGCAACCGTCTCACCTTCTTTACCGGCAACATTGCCGAACTCAAAGGTCAAGTGGTGAAAGTCAAAATCACCGAAGTTCGCGCGTTTAGTTTGACCGGGGAACCATTGGAAGTGCATCAGCCAGTGCCGGTATAAGATTTTTAGGTGGATCGGAGGATTTCGCGGTGCTAGCATCTGCTATGAAAACATTTATCACCTTGTGGAAACTTGAAGTAAGCTCCCGCCTTCCACTCCTCCGGCGAGACTTACAGGAAGCCGTTTATCTTCCCCCTCGCATTGCTTACACTTTATACAACAGTCTGATATTGGTGTATTGGACGGCAATTGCTGCGGGAAGCATTGCTTGGTTGACTTGCCGCTTTACTTACTTATTGGGTGCTAGCACTCGTCAACTGATTCTTCCTAAACAGGAACCGCTTCAGCTCAAGGGCAAAAAACCCCCGGTACAGGCGATTCAGACTTCCACCGCCACGGCACCCCTCCCCACCGCCAAACCAAGCCTCCAGGCTTCCACCGCCACAACCCCAGTCCCCACGGCAATACCCACCATTCAGGCTCCCCCAGGCCTGACGCCAGTCGCTAGCGCACCTCTAGCCGTGGTGGAAAAAATCGCACTTAGCGAGTTGACCACTACGGCGGCTCAAAAGGTCAAAGCAGCGAATCCCGATCGGGTCGTCCTGGCGCGACCTTGGGGCAGAGGATGGCGGATTGCCGTGCTAGAGCCGGAAGAAGCAATGACTGTCCAACGTCCCTGGAAACTCGTTGTCCGCTCCTGAGCGAGGCAAATAACACTGGCATCATAACAAAGAGGGTTGAGGGAGTTTCCGTATCGGAGTTCGTCTCACGCCTCTCGGCTGTAGTAAACTATCGGCGGTGTGCAGTGTCAGGAGTATCCGAAATGAATAAAATGCGGGTGGGATTGCTGTTTGGGGGTTGTTCGGGAGAACATGAAGTTTCGCTAAGTTCGGCACGGGCGATCGCGCAAGCTTTGAGTGCCGACCAAAACAGCGCTAAGTACGAACTCCTGCCTTTCTACATCCACAAAGATGGACGTTGGCAAGCCGGGGAAGTGGCTCAACAAGTTTTAGCATCTGGAAGACCCCCGGAATCCCAACTGGCCTCAGAAAATTCTCCGCAACAATTACCCAGTAACGAAAACGCATCACCGAATACCGAACTTACGATCCCATCGCCAGACCTCAATCGTTGGCAATCTCCCCCCCAAGCTGCTGAGGTAGATGTCTGGTTTCCCATCCTCCACGGCCCGAATGGGGAAGATGGCACCATTCAGGGAATGCTTAAATTAATGCAAGTGCCTTTTGTCGGGACTGGGGTTTTAGGTTCTGCGATGGGAATGGACAAAATTGCCATGAAAATGGCATTCGCCAATGCAGGATTGCCTCAAGTGAAATACATCACCGTTAATCGCTCGCAAGTGTGGTCGAATCCCTGTGTTTTCCCCAAGCTTTGCGAACAAATTGAAGCGACACTCGGTTATCCCTGTTTTGTGAAACCGGCGAATTTAGGTTCATCGGTGGGAATTTCCAAAGTGCGATCGCGTGCTGAGTTAGAAACCGCCCTCGATAACGCCGCCAGCTACGACCGTCGCCTGATTGTGGAAGCAGGTGTGGTGGCGCGGGAGTTAGAATGTGCTGTTTTGGGAAATGACAATCCTAAGGCTTCCGTCGTTGGAGAAATTACCTTTGACAGTGATTTTTATGACTACGAAACGAAGTACACCGAGGGACGAGCGGATTTAGCGATCCCGGCGAACGTGTCAGACGCCGTTGCCACTCAGATCCAAGAAATGGCTCTCCAAGCGTTTGCCGCAGTTGATGGGGCTGGTTTGGCACGGGTGGACTTTTTCTACGTTGAAGCCACTGGCGAAGTATTGATTAATGAAATTAATACCATGCCTGGTTTCACAGCAACGAGTATGTATCCCCAACTTTGGGGGGCGACGGGTGTTGCTTTTCCAGAATTAGTAGATCAACTGATTCAATTAGCCTTAGAACGTTATAACGGGTAGATCGGCAGCAATTCATTTAAACTCTTAACGCAAAGGTAGGCGAAGGAAGCCGCAAAGGTACGCAAAGAAGATTTGGGTGAGATGCTCAATTTGGGAGTGTCAACGCGGTTGGAATTTACTTAAAGTTGATCTTCGTGTCCTTTTGCGTAAACCTTTGCGCCCTTTGCGTTAAAAAGCCTTCTAGTCTAATCTGTGTTTTGTATCAGTTTGTAAAATCTAAAGGAGATAAACTTGGAACGGACATTTGTCATGGTCAAGCCTGATGGTGTACAGCGCAACCTCGCGGGTGAGGTCATCCGGCGCTTTGAAGCCAAAGGTTTTACTCTGGTTGGCTTAAAGTTGATGAGTGTGAGCCGGGAACTGGCAGAGCAGCACTATGACGTACACCGAGAAAGACCGTTTTTTGCGGGTCTGGTCGAGTTTATCACCTCTGGCCCAGTAGTCGCGACGGTATGGGAAGCCGATGGAGTGGTCGCAGCCGCTAGAAAAATGATTGGGGCGACTAACCCACTGACCGCTGAACCGGGTACAATTCGCGGCGATTATGGAGTCAGTATTGGTCGTAACCTCATCCACGGTTCCGACGCTATCGAAACCGCGCAGCGCGAGATTGCTCTGTGGTTTAAAGATGAAGAACTGGTGAGCTGGAAGCCGAGCTTGACTTCCTGGATCTACGAGTAAATCACCAACGGCTAATCGCGAACGGCGCTTAAACAATGTGCCATCGGCGATTAGCCATTTTCAATCTTTTTTTGCCTAACGCTTTTGCTCTTCCTTCTGCTGAATCTCTGCGGTTTGCTCAGCGGGGACGCGCTGAGAAAATCCCCAGGCAAATATCACCCCAATACAGGCAATGGTTAACCACTCTGGCGGCACCAAATCTGGCTGAATCGCTTTGCAGAGCAATCGCAATCCTACAAGGGCAACGGTGATATAGCCAGCATCCTGAAGATGGACAAATTCATCGAGCCAACGGATGAATAAGCCAGCCATAAACCGCAGCGTAATCACTCCAATCGTACCTCCGGTGAGAACCAGCCAGGTATCTTTAGAAATTGCGATCGCTGTAGTGACGCTATCGAGGGAAAAAGCTAAATCGGTGACGGCGATTATCGGAATTGCATGCCATAGAGAAGCAAATCGCGGCCCATGATGTTCCTGAGCTTCCCCTTCATCGGAAGTAAAATACTGAAACACCAGCCAAAGCAGATAGAGTGCCCCTAATAACTCAAACTGCCAGAACTGAATTACCCAGGTTGCTGTCAGAATCAAAGTGATTCGGAGGATGTAGGCAACTGCTAATCCAAAGTTGAGGGCGCGACGCTGGAGCGTGCTGTCTTCTAAGCCTTGGGCAATAGCTGCTAGGGCGATCGCGTTATCCGCTGACAGCACTGCCTCTAATACAACTAGAACAAGCAGTACAAGGGGAGCTTCAAGTCCCGGATTGAGCGGAGAGTTCAGGATTTGGTCTAGCATTCACGCAAGCTTCAAACTGGAACTATCAAACTAAAAGCAAAAATTAACTGGCTAAATTGTGCCAAAATGATTGCTGTCTTAATTAAGCTTAACCTTTGTCGGGAAAAATTAGTCGAAAATTCCATTAAGCAAGCCAAACAATGGAGCTAGAATTTTTACGCGGCTGTGTTGCATCTTGTTACAAGATGTTTATATTGGGCATAATTTAGCCGAAATTGTTGAACTATAAACCTGAAATAAGGAGTTGGTAAACGATGTCGATATCCGATACCCAAGTGTATATTGCTTTAGTTGTGGCGCTGTTTGCTGGCATCATGGCATTCCGGCTATCAACGGAACTGTACAAGTAGATGTCACCCCTTGCTAGGGACTAGCCGCTGATGGCAAGAGAGAGTGAGGGAATGACAGGGCTTTAGTACACATCGGCTCCCCTTCTCCCGCTCCCTCTTCCCCTGGTTTCTAGTCCTTAGCATCCAATCCCTAGCTTCTTAATTCACTTGCAGCAACTCTAGGCAGGGGTACCTCCCTTAAAGCCTTTGACATCTATCGACAGACATAGTGGCGCTTGCGTCCAGAGTGGTATCCTGACACCATGAATGCTATTGAACCCTCACAACCTCATCAGCAACCGGCACCGAACAGCCGGATAGTTCCTCGGACGCGGCGACAACCGCGACGCCATCCTAACCGAGCGATTGCAATAGAAACGACAGCTAAATTAGCAGTAAATGTAGTGCTTTCATCGGCAGCGATCGCCGCTCTCGTGCAACTTTTGCCTTATCACCTGTCCCAGCAAGCAAAGCTAGGAGAAATCCGACAAGAAGTGAAGCGCACAGAAAAACGAGTCAATCGTTTAAGTAATAACTTCAGCCGCTACTTCGATCCCCAGCAAGCCAAAAGCGTGATGCAGGAACAAAGCCATCGAGTTGACCCTTCTCAGCGTCCAGTTGTGTGGCTGGATAACAATACGACTGATGAGTAAAAATTCAAAATATTTTGAATTTTGAATTTTTTTGAATTTTAAATGGTTCCTCAAGCGCTGATAGGTTTCAGCAGTTGGTTCATCCAATTTTCGACTTGCAAGCGCAAGCGTCCGGCAGAACCAAAAGGGGCAAGCACAGCCAAAGCGTTTTGATAATCAGCGATCGCGCAGTTCCAGTCGCCATGCAGATGATGGGTACGACCCCGCTCTGCGTAGATATTCCCTTGTAGCTGACCTAATCTCAGCACTAGGTCAAAATTCTCTAACGCCAAGTCGTAAAGTCCCAGATCCCGAAAGGTGATCCCTTGGTTGATCCAAGCCCGAACGTTGCCAGGGTTGAGATCCAGGGTCATCTCGTAGTCCGCAATCGCTTCTGCCAACTGTCCTAAAGAAGCGTAGTAGTTGGCGCGATTGTTGTAAACACTGTCCAAGTGGGGATCGAGTTCCAACGCCGTGTTATAGTCGGCGATCGCTTGCTCCTTTTGACCGTTCTGGAAATAAATCAACCCCCGGTTGTTATAGTCAGTGGCACTGCTGGGGTTCAGTTCGATGAGAGTCGTCAGGATAGCGATCGCGCCGTTGCGATCGCCATGCTGAGCTTTTTCCTTTGCTAAAGCTCGTAGGGAGCGCAGGGATTGGTTCTGGTGTCCTCCAGATACCGAGGTGACTAGATTAAAACGCCTTGGAACTGTGCCGGTGGTCAATGAAACCGGCGAACCGTTTTGGTGTTTTGCCTGGTCTTGAAAATTGATTGCGCGAGCGTTCATAATCATCCTCAAGGGTACCTTGGACTTCTCTGGAATCTACTTTAGCGGCTTCCTATTCGTTGCCGGGGTGTTCTGTGTCACTGCTTAAAGCGTCTTCCAGCACTGGAGCGATCTCCTATACCTTCAGTTCGGTTTGGATGTCCTTTAGGAAATCTACAGCCCCAATCCAGAGCATTACTGAAACTATCTGTAGAGACTCCCTAAATCTCGTATTTACCCGTCTAGGAGAACTGACGACTGTGAAGCTTGCAGGATTGGCATAGAAAAAAATTATGGATTTTGAGCGGGGGATGCGAGGGGTGAAAATCCTACAACCATGCAAAGGTACAAAAGAGCAGGGAAAATTGAAGCGATGCTCCCCATTACACCTCTCCCCACTGCCCCAACTGAATGGATGCTGGTAGAATGCAAGCGATACTTACGCGCTCCCGTCGGTGTTTGGCAATCGTTCCTTAAAACGGTCTTATGACAACTGCAACTTCTTATCCCAATGCTCCCGATCTCAGCGAAAATGACTACCTGCTACTTGGCTTAGCCACTTGTTTCTTCAAGGAAGATGGCGAAGTCCAAGAAGTCAACATTATTGAACCCATCCCCTCAGCTGCTCTGGAAGCACTTCTGAAAGGGATTCCGACCTCCTACAAGATGGCTGTTGCGACCACAATGGGTGCAGTGATCGTCGGCGATAACCTCTACAAGCCAGCAGATTTTCCAGAAGAGGCGCAATTTAGCGATGAGTTCACTTTTCGGGCGATCGCATCTGTTCGCACCTATAAGAACAAACCAGAGGCCAAATCTCATATTCCTCTGGGCACTACCCGCAATGACTTTAACTATTCCGTCGAACGCAAGCGAGTACTGAATGCTCAGCGCGTTGTCCGCAAAGAAGACAACGTGAAACAACACTCTCACACCCATAAAGTCCTTTAGGATATCTGCGATGTTGAAACTGTATGGCGGTGCCCGTAGTCGGGCATCCATTGTTAAGTGGTATCTTGAAGAGTTGGGCGTTCCTTACGAATTCGTCCAGCTCGATATGCAGGCAGGCGCTCATCTCCAACCAGAGTTTCTGGCAATTAACCCGATCGGAAAAGTCCCGGCAATTGTTGATGGAGATTTTAAACTCTGGGAGTCAGGGGCGATTCTGCTGTATCTCGCCCAAAAGTACGGCAAGATGCCAGCCACTCTGGAGGAACAAGCACAAACCACCCAATGGGTAATATTTGGCAATGCCACTTTGGGACCAGGGATTTTTGTGGAAGCAAGCCGGGAACGCGAAACGCCTAAGTTGCTGACACCGCTGAATGAAATTTTGGCAGGGCAACCATTTTTATTAGGCGAGGAATTAACGGTCGTCGATGTAGCAGTAGGGTCGATTCTGGCTTATATACCCATGATGCTGAAGCTCGACCTGAGCGAATATCCAGCAGTTGTTACCTATATCCAGCGACTCTCGGAACGTCCTGCCTTTCAGAAAGCAATGGGATCGCAGGGTTAAAAAAGTTTTAGGGATCGGCCTTGTGCCTACCCTGAATCATAAAAGGGCACCCATGTGGGTGCCCTTTCAATTTTTTGGCAGTTCAGGTTTAGCGGAAACCCACAGATGCTTGCCAAACGAAAGCCAACAACAAGAAGAACACGGGGATGATCGGGAGAACGTCTACCAGGGGGTCAAAGAAGGAATAAGCTTCCGGCAGTTTTGCCAACAGCAGTGCTGCTTCCATATTTAAAATCCACCTTTCCAACACAGTTTTAAGAATTGACAAGTATCTTAACATGACTCGGCTGTTAGCTGGACGCGATTTCAGCCTACATGGAAAATTTACTTTTACTAAACGGTGGCGATCGCTCTTGACGATCCTCGACCGCTAAAATTCCCCAAAATTGCGATCGCTATCTCTAAAAAAGCCAACTCGCTCCGAAAAACGTTTACGCTCATGCTTAAAGTTTTTTAATTTTTAATTATTCTGTTGGAGTGTCTAGCCAGTGACCAAATTCCGTGACAAACCGATCGCCTAAAATTGCTTCCCGGATTCGTTGGGTAAACCGAATCAATTCAGTAATGTTGTGAATTGAGAGTAAGGTGTAACCGAGGATTTCTCGCGTTCGCACTAAATGACACAAGTAAGCGCGACTGAAGTTCTGGCAGGTGTAGCAAGGACAACTCGCATCCAGGGAACTGAAATCTTCTCTGTACTGAGCGTTTTTCAAATTCCAGCGTTCTCCCTGTACCATCACAGTACCGTGACGCGCCCAGCGAGTGGGTATCACACAGTCAAATAAATCGATACCCGCAGCGATCGCTTGTGCCATTTCTCGATAAGTGCCCACACCCATCAGGTAACGAGGCTTTTCGGCGGGTAACACTGGCGCAGTCGCCCGCACAATCTGGTGAATCAGTTCCGCCGGTTCTCCCACGCTGACGCCGCCAATCGCGTATCCTGGCAAATTTAACTCCGCTAATGACTCAGCAGCCGCAACTCGCAAATCCAGGTAAACGCCACCTTGAACAATCCCAAACAAAGCTTGCTCATTCGGACGTTGGTTAGCATTTATACATCGTTCCAGCCACCGATAAGTCCGCTCTGTTGCCGCCATGACTTCTGAGCGCTCCGCTGGATAAGGCGGACACTCATCAAATGCCATAATGACATCTGCTCCCAGTTCGTTCTGAATTTGGATTGACCGCTCCGGCGTTAGATGAATCATCCGCCCATCGCGGGGAGAGCGAAAAGTTACACCCTCTTCAGTAATTTTCCGCAACTCGCTCAAGCTAAACACCTGGAAGCCGCCAGAATCTGTCAGCATCGGCTTCTTCCAGCCCATAAAGCGGTGCAGCCCACCTGCACCCGCCACACTTGCTTCTCCAGGTTGCAAGTGGAGGTGAAAGGTATTCGCCAAAACCATTTGGGCACCCGTTGCCTCCAGCTGATCGATTGTCACAGATTTGACAGTCGCCAGCGTCCCTACCGGCATAAACTTAGGTGTTTCTACTAAGCCATGTGGTGTCAAAAAAGTCCCGGCTCGTGCCTGCGTATGGCGACAACGCGCCTGACATTGAAACGAAAATCCCACTTACTTTAGCTGCGAGTCCTACTAACAATAGTCTTTAGTCTTTAGTTTTTAGATGATTAGTCGATTTTTATTGACTAATGACTGATGACTAACGACTTCCTAACTAAAGATTACTTAGAATAAGCAATCGTCGTCGTCAAGTTGGACATCCCACTTAGCAGACAGAACTTGTGTCACCATTGCTTCTAAAGCAGCGGCGTTAATGATCGGCGTGCTTTGCTCTTGGAGTGGGCTAGAAAGTGGTATCAAACGTAACTGACGATGATCTTGAATCAAGTCAAAATAAGATTCCTGTTCGCTCGACTGGTGCAGTTGCAGATAATCAAAACTATGGACGTTAAGATAGATTGCCTGGTTAGCAATCATCGTAGACCGCTGTGGTTCAGCAAATACGTCCAGTACGCATCCTTCGCCCTCGCTCTGAACTTTGCCATCGAGGGTGTGGATGTAGCGAACGCGACCTAGATCGGTCAACAGTCGTCGCATATCTTGTTTATTAACAATAATGCCGCTGTCAATAATACATGGAGCCGGTAAGTGGGGCGGAGATTGGTCATAAGTCATGGGAACAGCCTCTGGTTCAAACAAGCCCGATCTTGCCTGGTCGCTGCGTAGATGCAACAGAATAATGCGATATACACTACTTAGGGAAGTAGGTAGCTTTCGTAACCTAATGGTATACGCGCTTTGGGCAAGAATCCGAATCCTTACGGCATACGCATTCGACGGTTATGGCGAACGCGAACACTCAGCAAAGCGCGAGGAGCCTAACGGCATACGCCTATGGCAATCGGAACTGCTACGAGACAATCTTAGCCCAACATTTCTCCCCTGTTCATACGCTAATCTGCTGAATTTGTTATCGAAAAGTCATTAAGTTTGTTTGTGGTGCAAATTTTCTCATTTTGGAAAGGATTTCTGGGTGCGATCGCGTTTTACACCTGTATTCCGATTCCATCTGGATGGACATTAGAATTTCGCGGCATTGCGCGTTGGGCACCTTTGGTGGGTTTATTTATTGGAGGGTTACTCGCTCTTCTGGATACTTGTTTTCAACTGCTGGGTGTCCCAATGCTGACTTGCTCTGCAATGGTCGTTGTTGCTTGGATTGCCCTCACCGGGGGTCTGCATCTGGATGGGGCTATGGATACAGCAGATGGACTGGCAGTGCAGGATTTTTCTTCGGACAAGCTACGCGAACGGCAGCGGCGTTTAAAGGTGATGGCAGATAGCGTCACGGGTGCGTTTGGGGCGATGGCAGCGATCGCGCTGCTGTTATTAAAAACATCTGCTCTGAGTGATTTAGAATCTTATCGGTGGTCGGCGCTAATGGTAGCGGCTGGATGGGGGCGCTGGGGACAAGTGGTAGCGATCGCTTGCTATCCTTACCTCAAAGCGGAGGGTAAAGGTGCCTTCCATAAAGAATCCATTCGGACGCCTCAAGACATCCTGCTGGGATTGCTGGTGCTATTTGCCCTGATGGGATTACAGATCGTCCTATCGCCGACTCGGTGGCCCGCAGCGGTGGGAACAGCCGCCGCAGGATGCGCGATCGCGTTTTTAACAGGAGTCTGGTTTCACCGCCAGCTAGGCGGTCATACCGGCGATACCTACGGGGCAGTTGTAGAGTGGACAGAAGCTTTGTTATTGTGCGCGATCGCTAGCCTCTACTCTCACTTTTCGCCCTAGGTCTCTGTAGCAACTTGCCAACCCTCACATAGAAATTCCAATTTCAGCCAACCGCGTCACAAAGCTTGAATCCAAATTGAGGTTTTTTCGAGATTCCAAGTAGCCTTGTAAAAATTCCTGCCACTGCCTCAACTGCCCAAGCCACTGTAAATCGTTTCGTCAGATTGGATGATTTAGCCTTAACCACATCCCTAATTGTCAAAGCGACATTCATCTTCAACGATGACATTTAATAAGTGACTGTCTAGGAAAGCGGGTAATCGGACTCGAACCGACGACATTCACCTTGGGAAGGTGACGTTCTACCACTGAACTATACCCGCATTTCAGGTTAACCATCAGCAGACTGCGGAAACCTAACTTCTATTATACGACTTCTAGAGCGCCAGCATCCAGTAGTTGGAAAACTGGCGCGATACATCTTAGCGTTGAGTCGTGATTATGGAGCCTGGACTAGATAAGGTGAAGGAATCGCCTGAGCACGACCGGCATTCACCAGCGCCTGGTAGACAAAAGCGGCGACTTCAGCCCTAGTGGCGTCACGGCTGGGATTGAGCTGAGTCAGCGTCGGATAATTCACCACCAGCTGTTTCTGAGTTGCGCCAGCGATCGCTGTGCTGGCCCAGCTAGGAATCTGGGTGGCATCGTTGTAAACAGACAGCACATTTGTATCCTCAGAGCGCAACTTCAAACCACTCGCTAAAGAAACTAAAACCTGCACTCTGGGAATGCGCTGTTCGGCTCTAAAAACTTGACCCGGATACCCAGACAAAAAGCCTCCCCGGTAAGCGCTTTGAATCGCTTGATAAGCCCAATAATTAGTTTTGACATCGACAAAATTAATCCCAGGCTGTATCTGTGCTGGTGAAAAAGCCTTGTTGATAATCGCGGCAAACTGAGCGCGGGTGACAGGTTCGTTGGGGCGGAAAGTCCCATCAGGGAAACCAGCAATTACATCTTTAGCAACTAAAGCTTCGATATAGGCTTGCGCCCAGTTCCCTTGAACATCGGCAAAACCACCGCTAGGTATCGACGTCGCCACAAAATCCACGCGCCCGGAAATCTTCTTAGAATCAATATCGTTGCCGACCGCGATGATAGTATTCGTGCGCGTTAGGTTGGCAACATCGAAACGAACATTGTTGCGAATCCGATTTTGCCCAGGATTCTCTTGAGTCCCTAAATTGGGCTGGGCATCTCCGCTTGCTACGACTCCATACCGCGTGTTTGCCTCAATAATGTTGTTACGCAGGACTGGGGCAGCGGAGTTGGAGGCGACGATTCCATCAACGTTTTGGACAATACGGTTGTCTGCGAGCAAAGGCGATGCCGTCTCAGTTAAAACAATACCATTCCCCGTCTCTTGAAACAGATTGTTGCGGACTTCTCCTTGCGCTGTCTTAGCGACTGAAATGCCATTCCCCTTATTTCTGGTAAAGACGTTGCTTTCAATTTTGGGGGTAGCTGTCCCGGTGACGAAAACTCCTTCCCGGTCATTGCTCGAAAAGGTGTTGTTGCTGACTGTTGCATTGGTAGATTCAATCCACAGTCCAGTTCCCCGACGATTCGGGTTAGTGATGGTCAATCCTCTGACTTCACTGTCTTTCTCTGCTCGTATTGCAATGTTCTGACCGGAAAAGGTAGGACTAACATAGCCGCCGCCGCCAATAATCGCTACAGTCTGCCCTTTGCTTTGCTCGTCGCCGCGCAGAATGACGCCTTGTTTGACCAGGAGGGGGAAAACTTCACCCGTGTCAGCCGTGTAGGAACCTGGAGCTAATTGTACGACTGTGCCAGAGCGGGCTTGCTGGAGGGCGTAGGTGATAGTGCGATAGGGTGTGTTTTCACTGGTGCCAGCACTGGCAGTATCGTTGCCCGTGGATTGGTTGACGTAGACAACGTTCGCGCTTGCAGGAAGTTGAGCTATCTGCGTTGATGGCGGGGTAAGGGCAGCCGCAGGAAGTGCCATGACCCCGCCAGACCAAAGTAATAAAGCGCTTAGCAGGGACGCCCGGACGGGTACGACACCAGCGAAACGTTTGGCGAAACGGATGCTAGAAGAATGGGAGAAACGATCGGGAAAACCCTGGGGTGTCATACGTTTGATGCTTTTGATGTGCATTATTAACTGTACGATTTAGTAACTTAGAGACTCACCAATTGGGATATTTTTTTACGCTGGAAGCTATACATACTTGGTGTATGCACTTGCGTCGCTAATATTAATATTCACAATTACGTTTGATGACAAGTTGCGAATATTATCAGTTCCCAACATGGCAACTTGCCCCTGCAAAGAAAATTCAGGCGATGTAAACCCTGAAATGCTCATAGGGCTGAGGTTTTATAAATTTAAGAGCGTTTTGGCTTAGGCTAATCCAGGCGAGAGGGATGATTCAAAAGCAGTTGTTACTTGAGCAGGAGGATGCAACCCATCGGCATCCAGTATCGTCAAAGTAGAGATAGCACAGTTGTGCTATTTCTAAGCTGTTTTCAGGTTCCTTATGCGCTCTCTACTGCTGCGATCGCTACCTTTCGTGTTCTCTTTAGCCGCCGCTACGGGTATTTTGTTTAGCCCCTCTCGTGCGGATGCTGCCAATACAGTCGTGCTGAAGTACCGCTTTCTAAGGGAATCGGTATCTGTTCCCGAACTCACAACTTTTGCTGAAACGGGTGAAATTTCGCCAGCGCTACGTGCTTATTTGGCTATGGCAGGAAGAAAACCTGAGGATTTGCGAAAAACCCTAACGCAAGAAGTTAAGGTGAATGCCCTCATTTTAGATCGGGTACTCAATAACCAGATTGGGGAATTAGTCTTGGGTCAAGTCAGTGACGTGGTTCATACTCCCGGAAATGGCGCAAACATTCAGTCTTTGCGAGGAGCTGTGATGAGTTCAGCGCTTCCAGACAATCAGATTACCTTGATTGAAATTTTAGAAAATTACCCAACCTCAGAAGTTCATGTGGAGGGCGATCGCCTTGCTGAGGTTTTTGGCAAACTCAAGCGATTGGGACAGGGATTGCCCAATCTAAGTGATTTAATCAGGCTTGGTCAGTAGCGGTTGGTCATCAGTCATTCGTTCCTCACTACTAAACGAATGACTGATGCCAAATGAATGACTAATAAGCAAGGGTTTCTAGAGTTTCGCGCAGATATCGGCGAACCCGATAATCAAGATTGAACTCCTGAAGGCGGTCGTTATCCAACGGGTGTTCTATTTCCCAGCGCTGAAACCCAGAACTGGATGCGATCGCTTGCTTGAGGCTTTCCCAGATTTTGGTATTACCGGGGAATTGGCTGGTTGATGAAGCAGGAAACCTGATCATATGCACCTTAAATTAAGGGAACAAGGAGTTTTCAGCTATCAGCCTTCAGCAATTCTATTTTAGATTTTGATTTTAAATTGTGAATTTACAACCCACTCTAAAATCTAATCTCTAAATCTAATCTTTAAAATTGACTGCCCGCTGATGACTATTTAACAAATTTCTATGTCTATTCTTAGGATAACGCAGTTAGGTTGGCGGGATTTGTGCTGTCAGTAACATCTCGCTAGTCAACCAGCCAAAACTTTTTGGGGTACGCCAGTTGCTGAAAGCTTTTCTACATAGACACCCATGTGCTGAAAAACCAAGAACCTTGAAGAAAAATCTCTTTTTTAGATTAGTCGGAGGACGCTGGGGCTTCTATTCCTGCATTTATTAGTTCTACAGAGTTGGCTGATATCGCCGATGTCTCGGAAATTTCCGAAGGTAAGATTTGATTGACCTGTAGTCCCGGAATTGTAAATTGTTGCGGAATTTCTTCTGCTGAACAGGGTTGCGTAGCAGAAAATGCTGCTTCATTAGTCAAAAGGACTCGCGCCACGCTCAGTGGTATCTGCAAGAACAAATTGCTTGCCAGAAATGTCAATGCCGCTACTAGAAGTCCAGCGAACCGCCACTCCGGGGGAAGCGGTGTAACAGTTGCCACTAGCGGTGCTGCCTGATAGATTAGCCACAATACCCACAGCATGAAACCAGCTGCTAGAACGGCTACTAATTGGTTTGTAGGTGACTTGAACTGTGACAACAGGCGTCGCTGGTTAAGCGTCAGTTGACTTGGCTTCAGGGCCACTGCCAGGATGCTAAAAATGTTAAAAGGACGGCTCAACTGCATCCACAGTATGGGTGCAATACCTACAGTTGCAACCAAAAAAAGTTCCAACGACACCGGCAACACGGGATCGCCAACTGCCAAACCCAGCCAGCATAGTTCCAACCAAATGGGAACTGTCGCCAGACCAGCAAGATGAATCCACAAGAACGGTTCCAACCAAAAAGAGCGCATATTACAAGTAGTAAAAAGGCAAAAAGAAAAATAAAAGGCAAAAGTCAGAAGAAAGGCAAAGGAGATTATTTCCTTTTTTCTTTCTTTTGACTTCTGCCTTTTGACTTTTGCCTTAATTTGGCGAGAGAGTACGGCGCTTGCTTACCATTTGGTAGGCTTCGATAATGTCGCCTTCTACCCAGGCATTGAAACGATCGACTCCGATGCCGCATTCGTATCCAGCATTGACTTCCTTGGCATCTTCCTTCATCCGCTTGAGGGAATCTAAGACGCCATCATGAACTATCTGACTGTTGCGGCGTACCCGCACTCGGCAGTTACGAACCACTTTACCCGACAGCACATAGCAACCAGCGACGGAGCCACGACCGACTGGGAAGACAGCCCGGACTTCAACTTGACCCAGAGGCTCTTCCACCTGCTCCGGTTCTAGCAGACCTTCCATTGCGCCTTGAATATCATCTAACAGTTTGTAGATGATGTTGTATTCGCGCACATCGACTCCTGCTTGATCCGCTGCTTGCCGCGCACCACTGGCAAGGGTGGTATTAAATCCAACAATTACAGCGCCACTGGCAGCCGCTAAGTCAACGTCTGTCTCGGTGACTTCTCCAGGAGCCGCTAACAGCACCCGAACTTGTACCTCATTTTGTGGCAGCTGTCCGAGCGCGCCCAGAAGAGCTTCTACGGAACCTTGAACGTCTGCCTTCAGAATCAAGTTGAGTTCTTTGAGATCGCCTTCCTGCGCTTGAGCTGAGAGGGTATTCAAAGTGACTCGGCGGGATGCCATGACCTGTTGCAGGCGTGACTGGCGTTGCTCGTCGGCTCTGACACTTGCGATCGCGCGACCTTCTTTTTCGTTTGGATAGACCTCAAACTCATCGCCAGCCGCTGGGACATCACTCAAGCCCAACACTTCCACCGCGAACGATGGTGCCGCTGCCGTTACCCGATCTCCCCGGTCGTCGATCATCGCCCGGACTTTGCCCAATACTGAGCCAACTACCAGGACATCACCGACTCGCAATGTACCATTCTGCACCAGCAAAGTAGCAACTGGGCCTCTCGATTTATCTAGATTGGCTTCAATCACCGTACCCTTAGCTGCCCGGTCTGGATTAGCAGAGAGTTCTAAAACTTCCGCTTGGATCAAAATCATTTCCAGAAGGGTATCCAAGTTTTCCCCTTTGATGGCACTCACGGGAACCATGATGGTATCGCCGCCCCATTCTTCGGGTTGCAGACCGTACTGGGTCAACTCTTGCTTCACGCGGTCTTGCTGGGCATCCGGTTTATCAACTTTGTTGATCGCCACAACAATTGGCACCTCAGCGGCTTTCGCGTGGCTAATTGCTTCAATTGTCTGAGGTTGGACGCCATCATCGGCGGCAACTACCAGAATAGCGATGTCGGTGACTCGCGTTCCCCTCGCCCGCATTGCTGTAAAGGCTTCGTGACCGGGAGTGTCCAGGAACACAACTTGCTGAGTTTTTCCTTCATATTCCACATCCACATGGTAGGCACCAATGTGCTGAGTAATTCCCCCAGCTTCTCCCTGCGCTACCTTGGTTTTGCGGATGGAATCGAGCAGAGTTGTTTTCCCGTGGTCTACGTGACCCATAATCGTCACCACTGGCGGACGGCGTTGCAGGTGATCGAGGTCTTCCTCTGTCACCATCTCCGTTACTTTTGTCGCCGCAGCTTGTTCTTCTTGCGTCTCCACTTCTACGCCCAGTTCTTTCGCCACCATTGTGATGGTTGGGATATCTAGGGTTTGGGTGATATTGATCGCAAAGCCTTTAAAGAACAGAGTTTTGATAATCTCTGTTTCCTGAACTGCTAAGGCCGTAGCCAGTTCTTGAACGGTCATACTGCCCGTTAACACTAGATTTTCCGGACGTTCTGCTTTAGCAGCAGGTTCGCGACGGCGATCGCGATCGTTGCTTTGCCCTTCGCCGCGCTGCATTTGAGGCTTCCGCTTCTCTCTTTCCGCTGCCACCACGACTGGGCTGGCTGGACGAGCTTTCTGCTGCTTGGGAGGACGAGCTACAGATAGACTCACCTGTAATGCTGCTGGCAATTCCTCTAAATCCGTGTCAAAGTCTTCGTCATCATCAATGAGGGGTTGAACCCGACGCTTGGCTTTAGCACCTGCCTTGCCTGCTTTATCTGGGTTTTCTTCTTCCTCATCTTCCCACTCAGGTTTTCGCTTATTGGGACCAACGAGACGGGGGGGATTCGGTTTTCTTGCCTCTTCTCCCAGAGTATCGGGCGTTCCCAAACCTTCATCATTTTCGTCCCGTAGTAGCTTCGAGCGACTGGAACCAGGTTCTAGTTGCGTGTCACCAGCACCGCCTGGACGTCTACCAACAGGCATGGAAGGTCGCACCGGCCTTTGGGGAGGCGAGTGCAGTTCTGGAACTCGGGGTGGAGCCGGGGGGGCAGGTCGCTCCGTTCTGACGGGGGCAGGAGGAGCCGAGGCGTTAGTTCTTTCGGGTGCCCCGCTCGCTGGTCCTACTCTTTGGGGTGCGCTGACAGGCGAGCTAGTAGCTGTTTCTACCTTGGCACGTTTTAATACAGGCCGCTCCACATTACTTGGCGCAGGACGCTCCCCTGCTTGTCGCATGGGAGGTTCAACCAGATGGGGAGCTGGTTCAACAGCTTTCGGAGCTGGAATAGGAGGAGCCTCTACTGGGTCTACCTGTAGTTTTTCTGCTTCTACTACTTCTACTACAGGAGGATTATCCCGCTGGCTAGGACGCACTGGTTTATTCAGACTTGTCGGCTTCATGGGTGATGGCGTCTGCTGTCTTACTGGTGGTTGGGGAGGAATCGCGACCTGTTCTCCCGGCTGTTGTGGTGCGTTAGAACCAGACCCAGATTTATGCTGACGAATCTCCAGAATTTGCGGCTTGTTTTCTAGCCGGGGTCGCACCGATTGAGCGGCTGGCGGTGCTGTTTTACGTTGATCCATTGGAGCCCGCGCACGTGAAGCTGGTCGGGCTGCTGCCTGTTTTTCTGCCGCCGAGCGAATACTCTCCGCCTCCGATTCAGTTATTGTGCTGCTGTGGCTCTTGACTGCAATATTGAGCCGCTCACAAATTCCTAGAATATCCTTATTCTCCAAATCCAATTCCCGCGATAACTCGTAAATTCTTACTTTGCCGTTGTTCATCCAGTCTTTCCCCTCGAATCCTACCAGTTTTTACACCATAACCATCTGCTTGAACGACAACTTGTTGATCATTTGCTTACTGCCTAATGGGTGTGAAGCTTTAACTTGCTGCCTATACTTCTACTAATGATATCCAAGCTACTTATGGGAAGTCTGTTTATCACCAAGTAAATTCCCTATCCCTAAGGATAGTGAAACACTTCTATTTCTAATTTTGCACAAATCTTTACAATTTGGGGCACGTCGCTTTTTTTGGGCTTCTTTCCTACAATATCTCATTCGGACGGCTGTTTTAGGTCTGATGCGGATGGGAGGCAACGTTCTTGAGGGCTGGATTCGCTTCTTGACAAGGAGCGATCGCAGCCTTCAAGTTTAGTAGCTAGGCGCTGCCACAGGGTTTGGTACAGTGCTTCTGGAACAGGTACTTTGAGCACTCTGCCCAGCCTATTTTTTTTTTGAGCTGCTACCAGACAACTTTCTTGGGGACAAAGATAGGCAGATCGCCCCATCCCCCGATCTAATTGTAACTGCTGGGACGGATAGACTCTGACAATTCGCCAAAACGCCGATTTTGGCGCGACTTGGCGGCAACTCACACAACGGCGGTAGTTTGGTTCCATCTCAAGCAATGGGGAGTGTAGATTTTGGATTGAAGATTTAATCTCAAATCTAAACTTCCGTGGTTTCTACCTCATCTACCTCTACATCATCAAAATCATCACTGTCCTGCTGCCAGCTAGGAACGGCTGCGGATCTTTCCAGTTCTTCGAGTTCATCGTCTGCATCGTCATACTCAGCTTCCTCCTGGGCTTGCCGAGCGGCTGCGATCGCTGCCATGTTCCGAGATTCCGCTTCGTAATCGTACTTGGCAATATCTTTAATATCAATTTTCCAACCAGTCAGACGGGCTGCTAGACGGACATTCTGACCTTCTTTACCAATCGCCAAACTTAGTTGATCCTCCGCCACCAAAACATGAGCCTGACGAGCATCTGGGTTAATCAGACGCACCTCATCCACTCGTGCGGGCGAGAGAGCATTGGAAATATAAGTAGATGGGTCGGGCGACCAACGAATTACATCAATTTTTTCGCCACGTAATTCATTCACTACCACTTGAATCCGCGATCCTCTGGCACCAATACAAGCTCCGACGGGGTCCACATCGCGCTCCAGGGTATCGACCGCGATTTTAGTTCGCGGACCAACGTGACGAGACGGAGGATTTGCTTCCCGCGCCACTGCTACAATCCGCACCACCTCATCCTCAATCTCTGGGACTTCGTTGGCAAAGAGATAAACGACTAAACCTGCGGCAGCTCTAGACACTAGCAATTGTGGCCCCCGCGCTGGGCCTTCGCGTACTTTTTTGAGAAATACCTTGAAGGTTGCATTGGCACGGTAATTATCGTTGGGTAGCTGTTCCCGTTTCGGTAAGTCGGCTTCTACTTCTGGCTGACTAAACCCACTACTGACAGCTAAAATCACGGATTGCCGCTCAAATCTCAGTACCCGCGCCTGCAAAACGGTTCCTTCCAGTTCTTGGAACTCTTCTGCGACGAGTTTGCGCTGCTGATCTCGCAGTTTTTGCGATAGCACTTGCTTGGTCTGAATTGCTGCCATGCGACCGAACTCAGTTTGATCGGGGGTTACATCTAAAACCACCGTGTCGCCAATCGCTGCTTCAGGCGCGACTTTCTGCACTTCTTCTAGACCAATTTCATGATCGCCACTACTCACCTTTTCAACGATGGTCTTGGTCGCCAAAACGCGGAAGCCTTCTTCTCCTTCTTGTTCTAGGTCGAGTTCGACTTCAAAGTTTTGAAAGTACTCTTCATCAAAATGATGCTTGTCGAGGTTCTGGGTACGACGATATCGCTCGTATCCTTTCAATAAAGCTTCTCGTAGGGCTGCTTGTACGGCACTTTTGGGTAAATTGCGCTCTACACTAATTTTATCGATTAGCTCTTTAAGTCCGCGTAGACTAACCATTGACATAAAAAAACCTCGCTAATTGCTATTGGTAATTAGTAACTGGTAATTGGTAATCGGTCAGTGGTCAAGAGGCAACTTCCTTGCGAACCACTGAGGACTAACTACTAAGCTGACAGCTCAATTACCGTTTTTCATCCAGCTGCACTCGGCTGACCATTTGGCGGGGAATGGCGATCGCTCGACCTTTCTGGTTGAGGTAAACACCCTCTTCATCCCGACGAATCAGTTGCCCTGTCCACTCTTGCTGACCTTCGTAGGGTTCGGATGTGGTGACAATTACGGGAAATCCCTTGAAGGAGATGAATTCCCGATCTGTCGTCAACTGACGCGAAATACCGGGACTAGAAATTTCCAGGACATAGGCATCAGGAATGAAATCCGCTGCATCCAAAGCAGCCTCCAATGCCCGACTCATTCGTTCGCAGTCATCCAGCCCTGTGTCAGCGTTGCAATTCCGGATGTCCACGCGTAGCACGGGTGGGCGTTGGTTGGTGTGAAAAACCGCCCCGACTACTTCCAAGTCCAAGGCTTCTGCCACTGGCGCTGCTAAATCAATAATTTGTGGAATCAGGGGATGAGTCATTGGAAAACTCCAATAAAAAAAGTGGGTGCTGCCCCACTTCCTGCGAACACTATATTCCAAGAAGTCTCTGGACGAATCCTGATGGATTCGCCTTCCTAACTTTGAGTTTAACTCAAGCGGTATGCCAGTGGCGAGTCGTCAACCGAGCGCTGAGGGAAGATAAGAAAAAAGAGATAGGCACCGATGCTCGGTGCCTGAAGGGCTAGGAAAATTGGACTGAGGATTATTAACGTAGGCGCGTGCAAGCGCGGGATGAAGACTCTGTAGAAGAACAATTTTTCTTCTGGGTGGCGGCGCGATCGCGATCGGAAACTCTCTAGAAACATCTATGAAAGAATGCTAGAAATTGAGATTGGTAGAGAATGTCTGAAAAATTGGTTATGACACTCCTTATCTATCGGGAATTTGGCGTTTTTGCGACAATCTATCAAAATTTGTGGCAGGTAGTTTACTAAATAAATAATCCTTCCCAGATGCCAATACTACTGTTCAAACATCTTCGTATCCAAGCTCAACAGTCTCGGTCTTGTCCTAGCACAAGCCAAGACTAAATTTGAATCCTAAATAAGGAGTTCAAGTTAGAGATGGATATCAGCAATTGACATACAAATTCAAATTATTGCTTGACAATCTGACGGATCGCCCGTGTTTCTTCTAACACTTGCTCCAAATCTTGCTTGGACAAGCGTTGGACGTAGTTGAGTTTCATTTCCTCCAACATATCGAAAAGTAAAGATTGAATTTTCTGAGCAGTCTGCTGTCTTTGCACCTCCGATCCTAAGGCTTCAGTGAAGTGTTCTATCAGCTGTTTGGAAAGTTCTGCGCCAACCGGATCGTCTTCCAGAGAGGCGGTGAGGGTGTTGTAGGCTGCAAGAGAGATTTCTTTGACCAGTTTTTCAGTTATCTGCGTGGGGATGGTACCCACTCCAGGTACTTGCTGGAGTCCCCGATAGAAGGGAGATTGGCTGAGGATCTTTTCAATGTTGTGCTGTAGAATTGCCTCTAAATCTGGCTGAATTTTTGGTAACACTTGATTGACAGTTACTTTCATCAATAAGGTAGCGATCGCTTCCACTTCATTTACATTGTTGATGTCAACATAAGGACGAGCCTCCCGTCCTGATAACCACCGAGTCAGTTCTCCACCACGAATTGACCCTTGTAGCTGGTTGATTACCCGGATCACGATGACTTCTGCCAATTCTTCTGCAAAGTTTGCCGCAAATCCTCGGTTAATTTGCACTCGTATTGATTCTAAGTTTAATAATTGTGCTTGGTGTAGGCGCATGAAAACTGAAATGACGCGCAGCCACCGCCAAAAAGGTAGCAGCAAGAAAATATCATACCAGCGCCACATCATTGCTTCGAGCCAAGTGAGACTATGATGACGTCGGTGGATATAGTAGGTACGAAGCAGAAACTCAATGCCAAAGGGAATGATAAACCAGAGATCGATTTTCCAGAAGTAGTCAACGAAATTACCTGTTTCCCCAACTGGGCGAAAATAATTTCTTGCCATCAAAGGCTGAATTTCTTGGTTATAAAAGGTAATTTCTTTTTCCACGCCAGCTTGGGATAAATAAGGCAGACTCCAAAAGGTGCTAAAAGATTGTTTGGCAGAGACGTTGCCAACGCGCTGACGCATCCGATTTTTGATTTTTTCCAGAGTCCCTGTCTTATTCGCCTCTGCAAATGGGTTTGTCTCAATCATTTCCACACTTTGTTGGCGCAGTTCCTCCAGTAAAGTTGCCACCTCTGGCGACTGCAATCCTTCTGTCTGTTGCAGCTGTGCTTTGAGTTTTTCTACTGTCTCTAGGTACTGCTGGGTTTCTCGATGGGGTTCAATACCTTTGATGGGGTCATAGATTCGGGTAATGCTGCGAAATTCCCGCAGGTAGAAATCGCGCAGCGGAATGTAAGTTAAGTCGAACAGCGCTAAGCCCAAGTTAGCCACTGCCAAAAGTGCCATCACACGTTCAAACCACAAGTTCCGGCGGGATTGGGGAGTCTTTGCCAATTTTTGAGGTGACATGGAAAGGAAGATGAGGTAATTGGTAATCGGGAATTGGTAATGGAAAAAAAGGGAATGGCGAAAAAGCTGCTACCTACTACCTAGCTAGCATCCATCACAATTTTCAATTACCAATTATCAGCTTGACAGACCCTCTGAAGCTTCAGTCATATTTGATACCACTAATTGTTCACCAATTGCTGATGTTGCCTTCAAAATAGAAGGATTCTATTGGATATCAGCACGCTGAAAGGTCGAACCCGGTAGTGCACGCGACGCGATCGCGATTGGCGGTTGTAGCGATCGCTTGCGAAAAATAAACGGTAGAATGCCCAATTCAGCTTAAACTGTAACTGTTCAAATCGCTATCGCGCTTAATCAGTGAGTGAGTGAGGAGATTGAGCTATGTGGAATAGGTTTGGAATGCCTTTAGCTGCGGTGATAACCATAACCGCCAGCTTAGTTAGTTATCAAGTAGCTATAGCCGAACGCAGCCGCGATTACACGCCAAGGGAATTTCGTTCCTTGTTGCGCGGCTTTGGGTATAACGTCACGATTGGAGATACTCTGACGGATGAAGCCACGATAAGGGCTATCCGCGAGTTTCAGCAGGGATATAAGCTAACACCTGTTGATGCTACAGCGGGGCCGAAGACACAGGATTATGCCGCAAATATCGTTAGAATTCTTCAGGCAAACTTGAATCTTGTCGTTAAGCCAAATCCGCCCCTTCCCCGTAACCAGTTTTATGGTCCGCGCACTGAAGATGCTATCAGGCAGTTTCAGAGACAATTTAATTTGCCGGTAACTGGCATTGCTACGTTACCAGTTCGTCAGAGACTCGACCAAGAAGCAAGAAGAATCCTCGGATTTGAACAGCAATCGCCAGCGCCAGCGACAACACCAACACCCCAATCAGCGCCAGAACCAACACTAGCGCCATCGCCATCACCGAGTCCCGCGCCAACGCCCCGCGCCACCCCAACGCCGAGTCCGAGTCCATCGCCATCCCCAAGACCGGCTCCGAGTCCTAGCCCATCGCCAAGACCAACGCCGAGTCCGAGTCCATCCCCGGCTCCCAGCCCAAGTCCATCGCCTTCAAGCTGATAAATCTTTAAGGTGCTGTGGGTCTAAATCGCATAGCGATCGCGCTGAGTTGGGAATAGATAATGGATCGCTAGTGAGCAGTCATTATTTAAACGGTTAATGACTGCTCACTACTGACAATTATCCAGACTCAACTTCTGGGAAAATTCAATCTCAGGGCAGCTTAAGACTTTGCATTCTCTGGGATCGGTCTGCCCTTTGGCTCTGGGGGTAAAATTGGGGGACGTTCGTAGGGCATGGGAATGTACTGCACACTTGGACGTCCTCCTTGGGGCTGCGGATAGAAATCCATCAAGTTATAGATTGACATCGGCAGCCCTACCGTGATCGGCATACCGAGTTCTGTAGCTTCCTCGACTGTAATCGGATAGTCATGGGTGACGCGCCCTGTAGTGATAGCGTCCACAATCCGTTCGATGTTTTCGGGAGCAATTTTCGGTTGGGGAATATTGTCTTTCAAGAGGGTTCGGACAAAGCGCTGCACCTGATCCATCGCTTTGCGCGAGAGGTCTGCCATGATGATCGTGTTGTCGTCGATTTCGCTAATTGGCTTCTGTTCGATGACTTTGAGGACACTCGCCGCTGCCATATTTCCCAACTGGGGATCGACTGGACCTAAGACAGCGTTGGCATCCATGACGATTTCATCAGATGCTAAAGCTAACATGGTGCCGCCACTCATGGCGTAGTGGGGTACAAACACGGTGACTTTGGAAGGGTGGCGAATTAACGCTCGAGCAATCTGCTCGGTTGCTAGCACCAAACCACCTGGGGTATGCAAGATTAGATCGATGGGAACTTCGGGAGGTGTGAGGCGAATTGCCCGTAGCACCTGTTCTGAATCTTCAATGCTAATGTAGCGCGAGATGGGAATTCCTAAGAAACTAATCGATTCTTGCCGGTGAATTAGCAAAATCACTCGACTATTGCGCGATCGCTCGAAATTCCGCAAGGCTTGCACTCGCTGAAAAGCCAAGCGGCGTTGTTGGAAGGCGGGCAAGATCGAGCTGACAGCCAGAAATACCCAGAAGAGGTCAAAGAAACTAAAGCTCATTATTCCCTAGCAAGAACGCAGTATTCCCCCTTATTCTTCCAATATCTAGAAAATTGAAACTCTATCTGTAGAGCAAACTATTTCAAAGATGAAAATGGGGAGTCGATTGTTGGTCGCTTCCCCGCTTTCCAGTTCCAGACGCGATAGATTGCGCCTGGAACCAGCTGCTTTTCTCGCTTAATGGCGGGCGATGCCCTCTTGACGGGCGGCGGCTTGCACGGCACCAGCGACGGCATTGACAACGCGCGGGTCGAACACAGAGGGAATGATGTTTTCCCGGTCGAGGTCGGAGGGTTTGACTAAAGAAGCGATCGCGTAAGCGGCTTCTAGATACATCGTGGTGGTAATGGTCTGTGCACGACAATCGAGCGCCCCGCGAAAAACGCCAGGGAAGGCGAGGACGTTGTTAATTTGATTCGGGTAGTCGCTGCGTCCGGTTGCCATGACCGCGACATCTTCTGTGACTAATTCCGGCTGAATTTCAGGAATAGGATTCGCCATTGCAAAGACAATCGGATCTTTTGCCATCGAACGCACCATTTCCGGCGTTACAACTCCAGGCGCACTGACGCCTAAAAAGACATCCGATCCCTGCATCGCATCTGCCAAGTTACCGCTGGCTTCGACAGCAAATTCTTGCTTTTCCGGGGTGAGGTCGGTACGTTGGCTGGAGAGAATGCCTTTGGAATCGCACATCCAGATGGATTGTGCGCCCGCTTTCTTGAGCAAACGAGCGATCGCTACCCCAGCAGCACCCGCCCCATTAATCACAATTCGGACATCCGCTAAGGATTTTTTCACTAACTTGAGGGCGTTAATCAATGCGGCAAGGCTAACAATTGCGGTGCCATGTTGATCGTCGTGAAACACCGGAATATCGAGTTCCTGCCGCAGTCGCGCTTCAATCTCGAAACAACGAGGGGCAGCAATATCTTCCAGGTTAACGCCGCCGAAGACTGGGGCAAGATTTTTTACCGTGCGGATAATTTCATCCGTGTCTTGGGTATCCAGGCAAATCGGAAAGGCATCAATCCCGGCAAATTCTTTAAACAACATCGCTTTGCCTTCCATTACCGGCAACGATGCGGCTGCGCCCAAGTTGCCCAATCCCAGTACGGCGCTACCATCGGTAACAATCGCAACCGTGTTTTGTTTAATCGTGAGAGTGTGAACCTGTTCCGGGTCAGATGCGATCGCCATACAGATGCGACCGACGCCGGGAGTGTAAGCCATTGCTAAATCGGCTTGACTTTTCAGCGGAATCTTACTCTGCATCGCGATTTTGCCGCCGCGGTGCAAGTTAAAGGTGCAATCGTAGACATCGATTACCTTGACATCTGGCAATCCTTTCACGGCTTGCACAATTTGTTCGGTGTGTTCCGTGCTGGCAGCATCGACGGTGATTTCTCGCACCACGATATTGCGAGTCCGCTCGATTAAACTAATTTGACCGATGTTACCGCCGACACTAGCGATCGCGGTGGTGATGCTTGCTAACATCCCAGTGCGATTGGGAATCTGGAGGCGAATCGTTAAACTGAAGCTAGAGTTGGGTGTTAGGTTGACCATGCTGACTAAGGATTTTAGATTTAAGATGATAGATTTTGGATTGGGAATCTAAAATCCTTTCCTCCAAAATCCAAAATTGTTCGCTCCTAGCCTAAAGGAGCTGCAAGTTTCCAATTGTACCCAGTTACACTACCGGATTAGCTGCCGCGATAATGGCGAGTCTCTATACCGAAATTGAAATTAATGCTCCTAAGCAGGAAGTTTGGCAGGTTCTGTTGAAAAAAGAAAAGTGGTACAAGTGGAACACTTTTTTATTTGACCTCGACCCAACGGTGCCATTTAAGCAGGGGGAAGAAGTTTTACTCTCTGTGCGGCGCGTACCGGGTGAGGAGGAAACAGAGTTTCAGCCGTTGATTACTAGAGTGCAGTCTGGACTATGCCTCGCTTGGGTTTCCTCGATTCCTGGCTTTAAGAATGAGTATGTCTTTGAGTTGCAAGAGATTGGTATTGGACGGACTAAATACTTCCACCGCAACACGTTCTCAGGGGTGCTGACTCGTGTATTTATGCCCTTCATTCGGGATGATGAGCAGCAAGGCATCAAGCGGATGGCGCGGGAGTTGAAGCGCTATGTGGAACGGATGTAAATTCTGGGGACACCTTGCCTTGGCAATTAAAAATCGCGGTTATATAAAATCAGTCCCCCGTCGCGGACTGATGAAATTAAAACCCGCGCACCATCTGGGTTTTGTCTATATAGCCGCGATTGCTACCCGCTAAGGAAATTCGGTTACAAAAACTGTTACCAGCCCTTTTCTATAAGTTGCTGCCGAATAAGATTGTTTTAAGATAAGACTCCTTCAGAAGCCGTGGAACTCCAACTCCCACGGTTTTTTACTTTATATAAGGTGCGGACTTCTCGAAAGCAAAGAAGTAGGGCTAGATTAGGCAAGCAATTGTCTAGCTTGCTTGTGGAGCCGTCTACCCATGCACCCCGATCTGAAGTCACGTAGAGACGCCATTTATCGCGTTTAGCTATTCAACTGGCAAAAGTTGTAGTTGATAGCGATAAAGTGCAACGGGTCGATCGACAGCTTTGAAATAGTCTGGATCTTGAGGCGAGAGGTAAATTGCTGTTACTTGATCGGCTTCAATGGATGAGTGAATCCATTGATAAGCAGTTGTGGTTTCTACAATATTGAAATACGGCTGAGGCGTGCCGCGAAAGACTTGCTGAGACACTTCTGTGGCAATAAATCGATCTGGGGCGAGTGTTTCGGTGCCTCGACTCGTGACAATTGAGACTAGCTGGCGATCGCCTCGCAGTAAAGTCACCTGACGATTGGGAGAATTGGGATCGACTTTGACCGATAAGATCGCGCGATCGCCTAAATATGCCTTCCCGATACTCAACCCGTTAAACGCCCGATCTGCCACTACCGGCTGATTTTTGCCTTTTGTTGAGACAGTTATCGCGTCTTGATTTTTGAATCGCACGGGGAAACTAACGGGCTGATTCAGCTGGCGACGATTGCTTTCAAACCCAGGCGTCACAATTTCTGGCGCTAAGGGTGCCACTAAATCCACTAACGTACTGGTAACGTTCCAAGTACCTTCCATCCAGTCAGGATAAACTAAGTCGCCCTTCGCGGCGCTGACGGGTGGTTTGCTGTCCCAGTGAGGAAACTGCGCCAAACGGTCAGCCAAACCCCCCGCCTGCGCTTCCCCTCCCCACAGCAGCAACCCCAAAATTAGGAAACAACCCCAAAAGACTCGTCGCATCAAGGTAAGCGAGGGTTTGTTTGTAGGTTTAGATAGCTCTTAAACACAGAAAGATCCTCAATTTACCGAGTTTTCAAACATTTCGACTACACCGAATCAACGGGTACTGGTTCCCAAACTTCTCCATATTTCTCCTGAAGAGACTGCCATGCTTCTACTTGTCCTGGTTCGTATTCTCCTGGTTTTCCCCACTGGAGAAATGCGCTCAAGGCGGGTTCATTTTTTTCATCCAAAAAGCGAATAGCATAGGTAGTAAAGTTACCGCGTTTTGATTCGCCTGTCTCAAATTTTACCTGCTTGATAGCATCCATATTCAGATGAAACTCGAATATGTCGGCGTGCATATTAGCGTACTTACCTTTAGGTAATTCTGCATAAAACACCTTTTTCAGCGGACTGCGTACTTCCAAAACAGCAGCACTGCTGGTCACAATCAGACGCAGTGTTCCTAAATTTTCGCAGGATTCTAAAAATTCTTTCAGATTAGCTTTCATGGTAAATTTGAATGTTGGGAAAGTAAATCTTTGCTAACATTAATGTGACATTAGGATGACTAATTTTCTAATTAATCCTAAGGTTTTTGTTGAAAAAATCATTTTAGATGAATCAATTCTCCCTCCTTTTAAAGTATACAAAATCATCCACGCATCAAATTAGCTATCTATTGAAACTCCGAACAAAGCCAACAAGGAACTAAAACTTAGCACAATTGTTTTCGGTTTTCTTTCTTCCCTTGTTCTAGCTTTTGCATGGGAATGCTTTTGCATTCAGCGCAGCGGCACAGGCACAGTCGATTGTCTCTGCGACCGATGGCACTGGCATCCATATTATACAGAAGGGCGATGTCTTAAAAGACGATTTCCGGTTCACTTCGACATCACTAGCGGAACTCTTTCAGGCGAAAAGACGAATCTCTTTCATAGCTTCAGCCAATTCGGTTTTAGCCAGAACCAAATTGCCAACATTCTCTCTAATCCGTCTATTTATCTTTTGACTAACACAACTTAAACCTCTCCATCTAAATTCCCGTTGTTGTACTCTTTGAGCGCAAATCCCTTTTTTTAATAGGTCATCTATTCAGGAAAACACGGTAATGATAAACTATTTTATAGGAGCTATCCATCCCACATTTTGTATTACAATCTACCTTTCCCTAGAAGTTTAGGGTGTATTTTCCCTAGGGCAAGTTGTAGATCGCGTATACTGTAGGCAAGCGCTACCTTTGAGTTTAAAAACTGTGAGCCAGCCTGGTCATTTTCTCTGGGTGACTGGTACGATTTTCCTTTTATGGTTAAATAATTCTAGCTGCACCTTAGCACAAATTATTCCGGATGCTACGCTGCCAAATAATACTATTACTATCCCAGAAGGGAACGCCATCCGAATTGAGGGTGGCACGCAAGTAGGCGGCAATCTATTTCATAGCTTTACAGAATTTTCTATTCCTATAAATACTGAAGCTTTCTTCAACAATGCCCTAGACACTCAAAACATCTTCAGTCGCATTACAGGTAGCAATCTTTCTCATATTGATGGATTGATTCGAGCGAACGGCACAGCTAATTTGTTTTTTATCAATCCCAACGGCATTACTTTTGGCTCAAATGCCAAACTCAATATAGGTGGTTCCTTTCTCGCCTCGACTGCTAACAGCATTCAATTTAGCAATGGAACTGAGTTTAGCGCTACCAAGCCTAGCGCCCCCCCATTGCTAATGATAAATGTTCCGATAGGCTTACAATTTAACGATTCAAACGCAGGAGTTATTCGCGTTCAAGGATCGGGACACAATTTCAGGTTCGGACAAACAGGCGGACTAGAGCCGAATACGAAAACCGAGGGTCTAGCGGTGCAACCTGGGAAAACTTTAGCTTTAGTCGGGGGAGAAATCGCCTTAGAGGGCGGTAATTTA
This sequence comes from Trichocoleus sp. DQ-U1, assembly GCF_039961925.1. NCBI lineage: Bacteria > Bacillati > Cyanobacteriota > Cyanophyceae > Leptolyngbyales > Trichocoleusaceae > Trichocoleus > Trichocoleus sp. DQ-U1. The sequence continues at coordinate 83,688 of NZ_JAMPKB010000005.1, forward strand.
AAAGCTGAGTCGGGAGCAATTGAGCTTTGGTCAGTTACTCGTGGCTCATTGCCAATGCAAGTCAGCAGCGAACAAATCAACTTCAACAATGAACAACAACTTGCAGAATTAAGAAGTATTAATTTATCGGGTGCTGCTTCAGTGGATAGCAGCGGCGCACAGGGAGGTTCGTTTCAGATACAAAGCCGAAATCTGAAACTAGAACAAGGTTCGCTCATCGTATCCCTCACAGAAGGATCTCAACCGGGGAGAAGCGCCACCATCAATGTTTTGGATACTGTAGAACTGATTGGTAGAACAGCCGATGGCAGAATCGGTAGCGGCTTTTTTGTTCAGACGAATGGTGAGGGAAAAGGCGGCAATTTAACAATTACAACAGATCGGTTGCTACTAAGAGATGGAGCATCCATTGGTATGGGGACTAACGCTTCAGGGAATTCTGGTACCTTACGAGTGCAAGCGAGGAATGTTCTCTTGGGCGGTCTTTCAGCAAATGGATCGCGTCTGACGGGTATTTTTTCTAATCCTACTTTTGCCTCAACTGGAGTTGGCGGTGATGTGATTATTGATGCTAAACAACTATCTCTTGAAAATGGAGCGGTGATCTCTGTGTCTACCTTTGGCGCAGGTCAAAGTGGCAACATAACAGTTCGAGCCAATGACGTACAAATACGAGGAACTTCTGCAACTGGGGGAATTGGTAGCGGTTTTTATGCTAGGACTAGCTTAAGCAATATTGCGAGTTCTCCACCGCCGTTGACGGGAAATTCTGGCAACGTAACAGTAATTGCTAACAGATTGAGCTTTCGGGAGCGGGCAACAATTAATGTTGCTAATTTTGGGAAAGGCAATGCTGGTAATATTAATATTCGCGCTGCCATAGTTGAGCTAGATAATAACTCGATTATTAGAGCGACTCAGCGACAGGCGGAACAGGGAAATATTACGATTGAATCTCAAGATTTGCGATTGTGGCGCAACAGCCTAATTACGACTGATGCCAGTAACATCATCCTGTTTGATACGGGTCAGACAATTGCAAATAATGATATCAGTACCAATGGTGGCAACATCATTATTAATACAAAAACGTTAGTCGCGTTAGAAAATAGCGATATTACTGCCAATGCTCAACAAAGCTTTGGGGGTCAAGTAAGAATCAATGCTAGCGGCATCTTTAAAACTTCAAATAGCGATATCACCGCCACTTCTAGTCGAGGAACTCAGTTCAGTGGGATTGTCCAAATTAATACTGCTGATGTGAACCCTTCTTCTGGCTTAGTTGCACTACCAGAAAATTTTACTGACATTAGCAAACAAATTTCCCAAGGTTGTTTGGCTTCTAGGGGGAATAGTTTTGTTGTCACTGGACGCGGCGGTTTGCCAGCAGATCCCAATGAAACTTTGTTAGGAAGTACAGTATGGCGGGATTTGCGCCTCCCTAGGGGTAATACCTCCTTACCTGTCCCCGTTTCCAAGACTGCCTCTGCACGTACTCCAATGGTGGAGGCAACTGGATGGGTAAAAAATTCTAATGGTGAGGTAGAGTTGGTTTCCAAATCTATCAATGGTGTGGCTCAAAGTTCCTGGGATGAAATTGCTAGTTGCAGTGTTTCTAAGTAATATAACAATCTTCAATTATTCATGGAATCTTCCGTCTCTTTTCTTTAGTGTCCTTTGCGGTTTATTAAATTTTAAAACTAACTTTAGATTGCTAGAGAATTATTGCAAAAGAATTTTTATCTTTTGAACCGCAGATAAAAACAGAGAAATATGAATAACCCTTTAATTTTGCAAAAACTTTTATGCTAAAAATAAGGTGGCTTATAAAAAGTATTCATTATCGGATTTTGCTAAGCTTGTTGACACTTTTTTTGGTGATAGCATTTTTACCGGCACTAGCGCAGACTAATCTTAAATTTTCTTATTTTGATTCACAATTGGTATCAATTGTTAAAAATATTCCGGATTCTGATGCTCCTTCAGAATCTAAACAGAATGATGCCTTTGTACTAGAACAAGGCAGAACCCTGTATGAAGCAGGACGATTTGATGAAGCGATCGCATTCTGGCAACAAGCGCTCGAAAACCTTGAGGCGCAGGGCAATCGCCTCCACGCTGCCCTCGTTTTAAGCTATCTATCGAACGCTTATCAAGAATTGGGTCAATGGGAGCAAGCGAAAAACGCGATCGCTCAAAGTCTCAATTTATTGCAAACCCAACCCGATGCAGCCGCTCTTGCCCAAGTTTTGAATACTCAAGGAAGTCTCCAGCTAGCAATGGGGCAAACTGAAGCGGCTTTAGATACATGGAAACAAGCTGAAAAAGCTTACGCTTCAGCAGGCGACGACGTTGGGAAATTAGGCAGTTTGATAAACCAAGCTCAAGCTTTGCAAGCATTAGGACTCTACCGACAAGCTAAAACAAACTTAGAACAATTAAATACTCAGTTGCAAAACTTGCCAGATTCCTCGCTTAAAGTATCAGGATTGCGAAGTCTGGGAGTTACCTTACAAGTAGTCGGAGATTTAACTCAGTCCCAGCAGGTTTTAGAACAAAGTTTGTCACTCGCCCAAAGGCTAAACTTTCCCTTAGAGATTAATGCCAGTTTATTTAGTTTGGGAAATACTCTTAGAGCTTTACAAAAACCGAGAGAAGCGCTGGAAATCTACCGAAAGATAGTAGAGAGTTCTCCCAATTTTTTAGTTTTAGAAGTCCAACTGAACCGATTAAGCCTTTTAGTAGAAACTGGACAACCAGCCGCAGCCCAAGCATTATTACCCCAAATCCAGTCTCAATTAGAAAGTATCTTACCTAGTCGCGCTGCTGTTTACAGTCGAGTGAACTTGGCTAGAACTCTCATAAAATTGGGAAATCGGGAAGAGCGATCGCAGATGGTCAATTCTCAAGAGATTGCTCAGATATTAGCAAAAGCTGTCGAACAAGCTCGAATGCTTAAAGACTCGCGTGCTGAATCTTACGCGCTGGGTCAACTCGGATACCTGTACGAACAAATGCAGCAATGGAAACCAGCAGAAGATCTGACGAGACAAGCACTCGCGATCGCGCAAGAAATTAATGCTTTTAGTATTGTGGCTCGTTGGGAAGGACAACTCGGCAAACTTCTCAAACAGCAAGGCGATATTCCGAATGCGATCGCGGCTTACACCAAAGCTGTTAATACCTTACAATCCCTCCGCAGCGACTTGATCGCGCTGAATCCCGACGTTCAACTTTCCTTTCGCGAAAACGTCGAACCCATTTATCGTGAGTTAGTAGAGTTACTGTTAGAATTTAATCCCAGCCAAACCAATATTAAACAAGCTCGCGAAGTCATTGAAGCGCTACATCTAGCAGAATTAGATAACTTTTTTCGAGAAGCTTGTTTAGATGTTCAACCCCAGCAAATCGATCAACTCGATCCTCAAGCAGCAGTCATCTACCCCATTATTTTGTCAAATCGTTTAGAGGTAATCTTATCTTTACCCGGAAAACCTCTCAGCCATTACTCGACTAGGCTAGTGAAAAATGATATTGAAGAAACGCTGGAGCAGTTATTAGAATCTCTTAATCCATTTTTTTCAAGTGAAGCTCGTTTGCGTCTGTCTCAGCAAGTTTATCGCTGGTTAATCCAACCTGTTGAAACAGAATTAACCAAAAGTAATATCGCCACTTTAGTATTTGTGCTAGACGGTTCGTTGCGAAGTTTACCAATGGCAGCGCTGTACGACGGTAAACAATATCTCATTGAAAAATACAATATAGTAGTAGCTCCGGGTTTACAGTTGGTTGCACCACGAGTGGGAAGTGCGTCGTTAAGCCAGTTACTTGCCCAAAAGCGAAACAAAATTTTAGCAGGCGGAATTACCGAAGCTCGACAAGGTTTTCCAGCATTGCCAGGAGTAGGAGCTGAAGTCAGCCAAATCGCGTCGGAAGTTCCTTCCAAAGTATTTATAAATGAGGATTTTACCGAAGTAAACTTACAAAACTATCTGAATAAAAATTCTTTTACGGTTGTTCATTTAGCTACTCACGGGCAGTTTAGCTCTAGCTCAGATTCTACATTTATTCTGACGTGGAATGGTAGGATAAATGTCAAAGAATTCGAGAATTTATTACGTTCTAGAGAGCCGAGTACTTTTAATCCGATTGAACTATTAGTTCTGAGTGCTTGCCAAACTGCAACTGGTGATAAGCGAGCGGTATTAGGATTAGCAGGAGTAGCCGTGCGGTCTGGCGCACGCAGTACTTTAGCAACTCTCTGGTCAGTGCAAGATGAATCCACTGCTAAGCTTATGGGCGAATTTTATCAGCAACTCTTACAAGGAGAAAGCAAAGTTAAAGCCCTTCGTCAGGCACAGATAGCTCTGCTAAAACAGCCAAAATATGCTCATCCTTTTTACTGGTCATCTTTTATTTTAGTAGGAAGTTGGCTTTGAATAGGTAGGAGTTTTCAGTCCACTTACTTCGCAATTTTTGGAGGTTCTGTTTCTAGGAGGCTAACAGAGAGTTACCCCCAGGTAACATAGCAATCGCAAAACGGTTCGGATAAGATGATTCCTTAAAGAGCAATAGATTAAAAAGCCTCTATAACCCTTGTTCCTAGGCAGCGAAAATTATTGCATATTTCTACTAATCGAACCGTATTGATGGCAATCCTATTGGAGTTATGAGCTAGCGGTTCAGATTCCGAACTTCTTAACCAAGTCGGGAATCTCGCATTCACGAACCCTTTATCTGCCTATTTTTAGCCTTAACTTTCGATAGAAACTCTAAAAGTCCATAAACATGATTACTGTTCGCTGGGGAACTTCTTACAACAACCAAGTATTTCTACTGAAGAAATCTACGTGTTATTACAGTAATAATTAGGTGTAAATTCAGTACAATATTTTTTTTGAGGTAAGAAAATGGTACAGCACAAATCTTTTACCACTCAAACGCTAGTTGCATTTTTTTTATCACTAGGACTGATTATTGCTCCTAGCTTTTTGACTAAAGCGATCGCCCAATCCGAGTCGGTTAACCAATCTCAAACTCTAGCGGGTACTTCGATAGGTCGCGTAACCTTTGAACCTCCAGGAAGTGGACAACCAGATGACACCGCAGGAGGTGCATCTCGTGGTGATGAATGTCCTCAAGCAGTAATCGCTACAGGCGAGTGCGTGACTCCGCTGGTGCCAATAGCTACAAGCAAGTTGACAGTAGCAGAGCATCCAACATTCTTGGTTTATGTACCTCCAACTTCTGCTAAGGAAATATTTTTTGGATTAGTAGACGAAAATAACAATTTTCATTACCAAGCAAAAATTCCGATTTCGAGTCAAGAAGGCATTCTTAGTTTCAAACTTCCAGATAATGCGCCACCTCTAGAAATTGACAAGAAGTATCGGTGGACTTTTATCATCATTGGCGAACAAGGACTCAGACCCGGTAGTCCTGGGGTACAAGGAGAAATTCGACGAGTTAAACTCACTTCCGAGGTAATGAGCCAGCTTCAGAATCAACCTCTACTAGAGCGTGCTGCTCTGTATGGAAAACACGGGATTTGGTTCGATACCGTAGCAAGTTTAGCTGAAGCTAGACGCTTAGAGCCGAGTGAAGCAACTTTGGCTTCAACATGGCAGGAATTGTTAAACTCGATTGGGCTACAAGCGATCGCTACCAAGCCACTTTTAAACTAGGCTATGGGAAAATCTAAAGTTTTGAGGATTTAAGAGTAGGGCAGAAAAGGATTGAATTAGTTCAGTAAATATACGTAGGACGGAAAGCAGGCGAGTTGAGTCGGATGCTGCCAAATCAAATTCAAGCATCAATCAATTGCCAAAATCGATAAGGGGAATAGGGAAAGAAGAAGCATTTTCCTTTTCCCCTTCCTCTTATTTTTGATGCTCATAAATTAATGGTACAAAAACTTAAAAACCAAGTTCGGCAATGGCGCGGGCTACTGATTACAGCTCCGATTGTGGCTTGCACAGTCATCGCTACAAGTTCTTTAGGCGTACTGCAAATATTTGACTTGGCGATATTGGATCAATTTTTTCGCTGGCGACCTCGCGAACCAATCGATCCCCGTATTGTAATTATTACTATCAATGAATCAGATATTGAAAAAGTCGGACGATGGCCTATTTCTGATGCTCTGTTAGCTGAAGCGATCGCAAAACTGAAAGTTCAGCAACCCAGAGCCATTGGCTTGGATATTTATCGAGATTTGCCAGTCCCTCCTGGTCATCAAGCACTGGTGAAAGTATTTGAATCTACGCCTAATCTAGTGGGTGTCGAAAAAGCGGTAGGAAATCCGGTTGCTCCACCCCCAGCGTTAAATCGTCTGAACCAAGTGGGACTCGCGGATTTGGTGTTAGATGCAGATGGCAAAGTCCGTCGAGGGTTGCTGTCTATTAGAACATCTGATGGTAAAACCCATCTGAGCTTAGGCGCAAAGCTGGCTTTAATGTATCTGGAAAAAGAAAAGATTAGCCTCCAGAGCATTGGTGCTAATAAATTGCGATTAGGGAACGCTGTATTTACCCCATTTACGGGAAATGAAGGCGGTTACGTTCGTGCTAATTCCGGTGGCTACCAGATTTTGTTGAACTACCGGGGGATGTTAGAAAATTTCTCCACGGTATCGATGACGGATGTTCTAGAGAACCGCATCCCGCCCAATCTTTTACGCGATCGCATTGTCTTAATCGGCGCAATCGGCTCTAGCTTCAATGACCTTTCCTTCACCCCTTATAGTAGTAGTCTCTTTGCGACTCCCAAACGATTACCGGGCGTCGTCATTCATGCCAATTTAATCAGTCAAATTTTGAGTGGTGCTTTAGAGGGTCGTCCTTTGATCCAGGTTTGGTCTCAACCAAAAGAAGCCTTATGGATTTTGATCTGGTGTTTCATTGGTGGTGGAGTGAGTTGGACGTTACTTCGCTTCAACCCCTTTAAACAAAATGTTGCTGCCAGATGGATCGTCTCTGGGGTTAGCATTTGCTTAATCGGGGGAATTCTGACGGGTGGCAGTTACCTAGCTTTTTTAGCCAGCTGGTGGCTCCCTGTCGTTGCCCCGCTAATCGGCATGACTGGCTCTGCGGTTGCGCTTATCGCTTATCGCAGTCTGGAAGACCAGCACATAGCAAACCTGGAGCGCAAACAAGCAGAAGCCGCGCTGCGGGAAAGCGAAGCGAAGTTTCGCCATCTCGCGGAAAATGTACCGGGCGTAATTTTCCGGTACATCCTCCATCCAAACGGCAGCCATGAGTTTACTTACATGAGTTCTGGCGCTCGTGATATCTATGGATATGAACCAGAAGCGATCGTCCAAAATCCTCAGATTGCCTGGAATGCAGTGCATCCCGATGACCTGCTTTTGCTAAATGAAACCATCCTAGTTTCTGCTAGAGACTTGCAGCCTTGGTACTGGGAAGGTCGCATTACCTCGCTTTCTGGTCACTTGAAATGGGTGCAAGCCACTTCTCGCCCGGAACAGCAAGCCAATGGTGACATTATTTGGGATGGCTTGCTCGTTGACATCACCTCGCGCAAGCAAGCAGAACATCTGCTAGCCGACTACAACCGTACTTTAGAAAGCCAAGTACAAGAGCGCACTGCTAAACTAGCCCAAACCAATGCCCAGCTAGAGCAGGAGATTGTCGAACGAAAGCAGGTAGAAGCAGCCTTGCACCAGAATGAAGAACGAATGCAGGCGCTTTTGAGCGCGATTCCCGATGCAATGTTCCGGCACCGGATAGACGGCACTTATTTAGACGTAAAAGCAGGCGAAGAAGCCTTTCAGATGCTGCCTGAAGCTTTAATTGGCAGAAATTTATGGGATTTACCGTTGCCCGAACAGGTTAAAAATGACCTGCTAGAGTATTTTCGGGTAGCAGTTGAAACCGGAGAGCGACAAACCTACGAACACGAGGTGGAAAAACCCGATGGCATTCACAACTACGAGACACGCATCGTCAAAAGTGGTGCTGATGAAGTGGTTTGTATCGTGCGGGATATCACAGAACGCCAGCGTTTCACGGCTGCTTTAGAGGAAAGCGAAGAACGCTATCGTTCAGTCGTGACAACGATGGCAGAAGGCATTGTTTTGCAGGATGCCAACGGTGTTATCCATACCTGTAATGCCAGTGCTAACAGAATTCTCGGCTTGTCTCGCGAGCAAATGATGGGGCGAACTTCCCTCGATCCCAGCTGGCGAGCCATTCGTGAAGATGGTTCGCCTTTCCCAGGAGAGGCACACCCAGCAATGGTGACGCTACGAACTGGCGAACCTTGCTCTGATGTAGTGATGGGAGTTTACAAGCCAGATGGTAGCTTAACCTGGATTTCTATTAACGCCCAACCTCTATTTCGGGCTGGCGAATCTCTGCCGTATGCAGTGGTATCTTCATTCGCGAATATTACGGCTCGCAAACAGGCAGAACTGGCATTAAAAGAAAGCGAAGCCCGTTTTCATGGGTTCATGGATAACAGTCCGGCGGCTTCTTGGATCACGGATGAAAATGGGCGAATTGTTTTCTCTAGCAAAACCTACCGCCAGATACTCCAAATCCCAGAAGGCTATGTAGTTGGAAAAACTGTTACAGAGCTTTATAGTGATGAATTCGCGCAACAGTATCTGGAAAACATTCGGAAAGTCATCCAAACGAATCAGTCAGTAGAGGCGATCGAACAAGCTCCCAGAAAGGACGGCACAATCGGGGATTTTCTGGTATACAAGTTTCCGCTGGCGAACCTCTCTGGAGAACGCCTTGTTGGAGGTGTGGCGATTGACATCACCGAGCGCAAACGGGCAGAGCAAGCGCTCAAAGAGAGCAACGAACGTTTTGAGCTAGCGGCATCGGCAATTAAAGGATATGTTTACGACTGGGATCTGAAGCAGAATATTGTTCTGCGGACGCAGGGACTCTATGAAACGAGTGGATACCGTCCCGAAGAAGCCGGACTCACAGGTCAGTGGTGGGTTGATCGCGTCCATCCGGAGGATTTGCCGCAGGTTTCGCGAACGTTTTCCCAGGCGATCGCTCATCAAAATGAGTATATGCTTGAATATCGGTTCCGTCACCGAGAAGATCGCTACACTCACATGGTGGATTATGGGGTGGTTGTGCGAGGCGCAGACGGACAGGCACTTCGAGTTGTCGGTCATGCTATCGATATTAGCGATCGCAAACGAATAGAAGAAGCTTTACGGGAGAACGAAGCTCGCTTGCGAAGCCTTGCCGATAACCTTCCCGGTGCGGTTTTCACCTACACTTACTGTGCTGACGGCAGACATTTTCTAGACTACATCAGTGAAGGGTGTGGCGAACTTTTAGGGATTTCCGCTCACGAGGCGATGGAAAATTTCTCTGCCATATTAGCTCGATATCACTCAGAAGACCTCCCTGGTTATAACGCCGCTTTAAAAATCAGCCTCGACAATTTAATGCCTTTCTATTATGAGTGGCGGTATCTACACCCAGATGGGAGCGCTCGTTGGCTGGCAGCTAGCTCTCGTCCGGAATCCCAAGCTGATGGCAGCATAATTTGGCGGGGGGTACTTCTAGATATTAGCGATCGCAAAATTGCTGAAGAAGCTCTTCGGCAGCAACAAGAATTCCTGCGAAAGGTAATTGATAATGACCCCAACACCATTTTTGTAAAAGACTGGGAAGGACGCTTTGTGCTGCTTAACAAAGCTGCTGCCAAGCTCTACAACACGACTGTCGAAGAACTGGTGGGTAAACGGGATGTAGACTTCCATCCATTCTTAGAGGATGTTGAGCATTTCCTCCAAGAAACCCGCTCTATCATTGAAACGGGTCAAGCCTTATTTATTCCCGAAGAAAAAGTGACAGGCGCAAATAACCAAGATAAGTGGTTTCAGTGGCAAAAGATTCCTCTGCATCCACCTGCAAGTGATAAAATCTGCGTTTTAGGAATCGGAGTCGATATTACCACTCGTAAAATAGTAGAAGCTGAACTTGAACGAGCCAAAGAAGCTGCTGAGGCTGCTAACCGCGCCAAAAGCATCTTTCTCGCCAACATGAGTCACGAACTCCGAACCCCCCTCAACGCCATCTTAGGCTTTTCCCACCTCATGAGTCGTGCCCCCAATCTTTCAACAGAACAGCAAGAAAATCTCACTATCATTCGCCGCAGTGGAGAACATCTGCTGACACTGATTAACCAAGTCCTTGACCTGTCCAAAATTGAAGCTGGACGCATGACGCTGAGTGAAAATAACTTCGATCTTTACAGCTTGCTAAATGATGTCGAAGCGATGTTTTCTTTGAAAGCTACAGAAAAGAGCTTAAACCTAAAATTTGATTGTGATATTGATGTTCCCCGATACCTCCGCACAGATGAAGTCAAGTTGCGTCAAGTGTTGATTAACCTACTAAGTAACGCCGTTAAATTTACCGATTCCGGAACAGTCTTAGTTAAAGTGAAATTAGGGACAACAAATTCCGAATTTCCTTCTTTCTCTCCCCTTTCCTCAATTATTTTTGAAGTTTCCGATACGGGAGCCGGTATTGCTTCCGACGAACTTGACAAAGTATTCAAACCTTTCGAGCAAACAGCCGCCGGTCAACAAGTACAAGAAGGAACTGGCTTAGGATTGACAATTAGCCGTCAATTTATCCATTTAATGGGAGGTGAAATCACCCTCATTAGTGGTGGCAAAGTTTTCACTCCTGGAACCCCCATCAGGGAATTTAGTGACGATACAAGTGCTTTATTTGCAAAGGGAACAACGTTTAAATTTAACATTCAAGCAAATATTATTGCTACCAGCGAGATTGCAATCCCCCTCCAAAACCGCCGCGTTATTGCACTCGCACCCCAGCAACCTCGCTATCAAATACTAATCGCAGATGATAGCGATTTTAATCGCCAACTGCTGCTTAAACTCCTCCAGCCTCTTGGCTTTGAATTACTAGAAGCCTCTAATGGCAAAGAAGCATTAGAAATCTGGGAACGTAGTTCACCCCATCTAATTTGGATGGATATACGAATGCCGATAATGGATGGCTATGAAGCCACTAAACAGATTAGAAAACGAGAGAATCAGAAACCTTCAGTTCAAAAGACATTAACCAATTCTCGTACCGCGATTATTGCCCTGACTGCCAGCGCCTTAAATGAAGATCAAGCATCTGTTATTGAAGCTGGCTGTGATGATTTTATTCGCAAACCTTTTCGAGAAGAAGATATTTTTAATGCTCTCCACAAGCATTTAGATGTCTCTTTTACTTATGAGGAAATGGCTGCTACATCTGAGAAAAAAATACTGGAACTGCCAGTCTTAAATACTGCCGACTTGGCTGATTTACCTAAAAATTGGTTAGAAGATTTCTATCAGGCTCTTGTTGAGGGAGATTTAGAAATTATCGCTACACTGATTGAGGAAGTGCATCCCAAAAATGATGTTTTGTCAAAAGCTTTAATGACATTAGTTAATCAATACCAATTCGACCAATTGTTGATATTGATTCAATCTGTGAAAGACTTATAATCCAATGGAAATATCTATCGCTAGACCTAATATCCTAGTAGTTGATGATAATCCTGTAAATTTAAAACTTCTCTTCCACATATTATCTGAAAAATCTTACAAAGTGCGAGTTGCACCTAGCGGTCAACTCGCACTCAACGCTTGCAAATCAAATCCTCCTGATTTGATTTTGCTTGATATCAATATGCCAGAAATGAATGGATATGAAGTTTGTCAACGTCTAAAAGCTTCTGAGAAAACTCGCGACATTCCAGTTATTTTCATTAGTGCTTTAGATGATACGAATAACAAAGTGAACGCCTTTACAGTTGGTGGTATTGACTATATAACCAAACCTTTTAAACATTTAGAAGTATTAGCCAGAATCGAGAATCAGCTACGCATTCGAGAGCTAAAAATGCAACTAATAGAGCAAAATAAGTTATTGCAAGAACACCTAGATTCACGGCGAAAAGCAGAAGTTGAACTTCGTCTTTTACTCGCAACAACTCAAGCGATTAGTCGCAAAAATAATGTTCCTTCCGTGTTACAAGCTGTACTGCGCTTAGTTGGGATAACAATTCAATGGGATTATGGTGAAGCTTGGTTGCCCACCGAAGATAATAATATTTTAGAATGCAGTCAAAATTGGTATTCTAGCCACGCTAGTTTCTGGGATTTTAAAAAACAAAATAGAACAGCTACCTTGGCTTCTAATCAAGGGCTGCCAGGTAAAATATTTGTTTCTAAAAAACCAGAATGGGTAGAAAAGATTCTAAATTCCGGAGATTTGCCGATTTTAGGCGAGGAAATAGGAAATGCTAGTTTAGCATCTGCTTTTGGAGTTCCTATTATACTAAACGAACGAGTATTAGCTATTCTGGTTTTCTATAAAAAAGGTTCGGTTCCGATTAATTTACATACCATTAATTTAGTAACCGCAGTAGCTACACAATTAAGTCCTTTAATCTATCACAAGCAAACTGAAGAAATTCTCAGAATTACTCAAGAACGCTATCACAGTATTGTTGAAAATGCAGTAGAAGGAATTTATCAAACAACACCTTGCGGGCGTTATTTGAGCGCTAACTTAGCACTGGCGAAAATTTATGGGTATGAATCTCCAGAAGAATTAATAAACAGTAGTCAAAATGTTGAAGAACAACTTTATGTTAACTCGAATCGACGGCGTGAATTTATAGAAGAAATGAATTCTAATCATGCTGTCAGGGGATTTGAGTCTCAAGTTTATCGCCGAGATGGGACAATCATTTGGATTTCTGAAAACGCGCGTTCAGTCTGCGATTCAAAAGAAAAACTTCTCTATTATGAGGGAACTGTTTCTGATATCACAGAGCGAAAATTGGCTCAAAAGCAAACAGAAAAACTTTTATTAAATATATTACCTAAACCAATTGCCGAGCGGTTACAACAAAAGCAACAAGTTATTGCCGATAGTTTTTCTGATGTTAGTGTTTTGTTTGCTGATTTAGTAGGGTTTACTAACTTTGCATCCACAAAGACTCCAACTGAACTCGTAGAAATTCTCAATCAAATTTTTATTGAATTTGACTTATTGTCTAATCGACATGGATTAGAAAAAATAAAAACAATTGGAGATGCATATATGGTAGTAGGAGGACTACCAATACCGAAAGCGGATCATGCTTCATCAATTGCCAAAATAGCGCTAGATATGCAAAATTTTATTGCTAGATTCAATACCCAAATTAATGAAAAGTTCAGTCTTCGTATAGGAATTAATATTGGACCTGTAGTTGCTGGAGTAATTGGTTTAACAAAATTCAGCTATGACTTATGGGGAGATACCGTGAATGTGGCTTCCCGGATGGAGTCAAGTGGGATTCCTGGTCAAACTCAGGTAACGGCTGCCGTTTACGAACGCTTAAAAGAACAGTTCCTTTTCCAAGAACGAGGGACTATTTCAATAAAAGGGAAGGGGGAGATGATGACTTATCTGCTGATTGGTCAAAAATAACGATAAAAACACTTTATGGATCAGGGTCAAGATTTAAAATCAAAAGAGAAAATACTGGTAGTAGACGATACTCCAGCAAATGTTAGTTTGCTAACTAAAATTTTGTCAAATCATGGATATAAAGTGCGTGTTGCTCTGAGTGGTAAGCTAGCGCTGCAATCAGTTCAGGCAAGCCCTGCCGATTTGATTTTGCTCGATATCAAAATGCCGGATATGGATGGGTATGAAGTTTGCCGACAGTTGAAAGCCTCAGAGCAAACCTGTAGTATCCCAGTTATTTTCATCAGTGCTTTAGATGCAACCTTTGATAAGGTGAATGCTTTTACATTAGGGGCAGTAGATTACGTCACCAAACCGATTGAGCCAATTGAGGTTTTAGTACGAATTGAACATCAATTACGGCTGCGTCGGTTTCAGTTACAGATGCAAACTCAGAATACACAATTACAACTTTTACTGACTACAACTCAAGCAATTAGTTCTGCTGCTGATGTAGAAGAAGCATTAGAAGTCATTTTAATCAATCTTTGTCAAAATCTCGGTTGGGATATTGGGGAAGTATGGATGCCTTCCTCGAAGGGGACTGTACTTGAATATTGTCGATGTTGGTACCAGGATATCCGTTTTGATGAATTTCGACGCCAGAGTGAGGCGTTTCGTTTTTCTCTTGGGGAGGGATTGCCAGGACGAGTGTGGCTGTCCCAACAAGTGGAATGGATCGCAGACATAACGCAGGACAACTCGACCCTTTTTCTGCGGAGTCAAATTGCCATGCAAGCGGGACTTAAAGGAGTCTTAGGAATTCCAATCGCCTTCGACCATCAAGTGCTGGCAGTTTTGATATTTTTTCATGAGCAGGAAATCACGCCGGATGAGCGATCGCTCCAACTCGTCAATGCAGTCGCGACCCAATTAGGCTCAATGATTCAGCGCAAGAAAGCGGAGGAAGTGTTGCGACAACAAGCAGCACGAGAACGGCTAATTGCTGAAGTTACTCAACAAATTCGCCAATCGCTGAATTTAGACGAGATTCTGGATGCGACAGTCAACAGCATTCGACAGTGTTTGCTTTCGGATCGGGTGGCTATCTACCAGTTCGCCGCTAACAATAACGGCACCTTTGTAGCAGAATCAGTTGGTAAAAACTACCCTCAAATGTTAGGACAGACTGTGAATCCATCCTGGATTCAAGAATGTTTTAGCACCTTTTCTCAGGGATTCCCAATCGTTTTGGACAACATTGAAAAGTTTAATTTTACAGGTGATGGGATTGAGTTTTTCCAACGCTATCAGGTCAAAGCTGTTGTAGCAATGCCGGTTTTGAAAGAAGAGCATCTGTGGGGGTTACTGATTGCTCACCAGTGTGCTGCTCCTCGTGACTGGCAGCCATTTGAAGTGGATTTGTTGTCTCAGTTGGCAAATCAGGTAGCGATCGCAATTCATCAATCCCAACTCTACCAATATGTGCAGTCTGCCAATCGGGAACTCCGGCAACTCGCTAACCTAGACGGCTTAACTCAAATTGCGAATCGTCGCCGATTTGATGAGTGTCTGAATACTGACTGGAAGCGACTAAGACGGGAACAAGCACCGCTGTCTTTGATTTTGTTAGATGTGGATTTTTTCAAACGCTACAACGATGCTTACGGTCATCTGGCAGGGGATGATTGTTTGCGACAGGTAGCTGGTGCGATTAAAAGTGTTGTCCGGCGTCCCGCGGATTTAGTGGCGCGATATGGTGGAGAAGAATTTGCCGTAATTCTTCCCAACACTGATATTGAAGGAGCGGTTTTCGTAGCAGAGGCGATTCGACAGGCAGTTAGTAACTTGGCGCTTCCCCACAGTCAGTCTAAAGTGTGCGGCTATGTAACCGTCAGTTTAGGCGTGGCGAGTAGTGTACCCAATTTAGAACTGTTGCCGCAACATCTAATTAATGCGGCTGATGCGGCACTTTATGCAGCCAAAAAAGAGGGGCGCGATCGCGTAGCGCGAGTGTAACCACTCGGTTTTTCCTTTCTATGTATGCAACTCCTGACTCAAAATCTCTAGAGAAGATGTCAGCGCAAACAACTGTTCTGAGAGACTTTTTCTAGCTCGACGAGCAATTCTTCCTCAATGGGTGCGATCTCTAACAGGGGATGTTTCAAGTCTCCCCATTTCTTGCCAGCTCGCATCCCATACAGGGTGAGGATTTCCGGGATTTGTCTTGAGACCAGCACCCGCGCTGGAGCCAGCTGTCCTAAAAGTCGAGCTTGTCGATAGTGGTGCGATCGCATCAAAGCATCATCTAATCGTTGCGCGATCGCATCGGGTGACTCTTCGGCGGTATCGAGCAAAAGAATATAACGATCTACTGGCTTTCTAGAAGGCACCAAACTCTTAAAATACGTTTTTTCTAGCGCCAAATCCTCAATGACAGAACGCACGAATTCAGAATGCAGCTTCTCACCCACGAGATCGCTTGTTGCTTGATTTCTCCCCAAAAATTCCAGACACGGCGTTCCTTGATAAAAGTGGCTGACGCGCACGCGATCGCCAATTCGGTAGCGGTACAATCCCCCTTTCTGAGAAATAATTATCTCGTAGTCAATCCCCGCCACAATCTCGTGAAGTCGGTGGATTTTCCCCTCTCCATCCTCAAACTCAAAGAACACCTGATCGAGCATCGGGACGCATCCCTTTGCCTCAATTAGGGGAATTGTCATCGGTGCTTCGGTGGCGAGGAGTCCTTTTCCCTGCACCATGACACCCGGAAACAGCGATCGCAAAAACCCTGCACCATCCGCAGCATTCGCGCTATTCCAGCAGGAAATAAGCTTCAATTCTTGCCAAAGCAGCTTCCACGGAATCTCTGGCTCCAAGAGGAGTTTAGAGCGCTTTGCTGACATTTTGTTTTTGAGTTCTTTCCACAGTCGTACTCGATGCGTCTGGATGTAGTCGAGTTGTACGCGAAGGAAACTTGGACTCCAAATCGAGATAACTTCCAGATTTTCTTCGAGTAGGAGTGCGTGGGCAAGTTTCTCCTTGAATTCCTCTGCGTTGCGAAGGCGATTCAATCCGGGAGGAGAAACCAGAAAAGGACGAAGAAATAACATTAACCATTCGTCCAGATATTCCGAATCATCCTCCAATGCGACGGGAATGCTATTTGGGCTTGCCGTATCAAGCCGGGGAGAGATGCAGAAGTATATCTTACCCGTAGAAAATCCTGGGCCATGCTGAATCAGATCATGTGCCCAAACACAGAACATCTGGTTAAAGGTAGCTCGAAGAGATTTGGTGTAAGGAATGGATTTTGCCGAGCCACTACTTCCGGAAGTCTTTTCGTAAAAGAGAATCGATTCTGGTGTCAAGATTGGCTGCTGGGTTGTTTTTTGCCGCTCGATCCACTCTTTGAGATCGTCGTAGTTAACAATCGGAATGCGATGCCAATCTGCAACCGATCGGATACCTAAAAATTTGCCATATTCACTCTTGGCAAGATTGTCTACAATTTCCTCCTGAACAGATTGCTGCGTTCTTTCGGGATTTTCTAGTGCTTGCAAAAAGCCCTTGGCGTAGGGGGAGAGAAGTTGTCCGAAAAGCTTGACAATAGGGCGCATCATATCAAATTTGTTTGGGGGATTAATTTGGAACCTCATCCCCAGCCCCTCTCCGTCAACGGAGAGAAGAGCCGGAAGTTAAGAGGGGAGCCGGAAGCTCACATCTTGCGCCAAGTCCTCAGAATAGAATTCTGGAGCGATCGCATTCCCCGTCAGAAAAGCGCGGACTAACGGAAAATAAAGGCTTCTGTAACCTGCGTAGGCAGGTTTCGTTTGTGTAGCTGCGGTTTCAACCGCCAGGTGCAAGATGTCAGGGAAGGATATCACTTGAATTTCTTGTTGGGATAAATGTGGGTCGCAACCGGAACGTAGGTTCCTTCCTCAACTACAACTCCAGGGCCAATGTGATTCCAGGCTCCTAGGAAGACGTTGCTGCCGATTTTCACCTTCTTGACATACAGCATCAAGTCCTGTTTTCTAGGTTTGATGATGTGGGAGTAGATGCCAACTCCGTGACCGAAAACTGCGCGATCGCCTACCTCAATCAGTCCGCGATCGGCAATTTCTAACTGTGGCGTCCAGTAAACGCTTTTACCAATCTTGGCTCCCCACAGTCTCAGCCATAGAGAAAAAGCACCGGGAATCAGGCGTAGCAGAGTTTCCAGCGCTGGAAACGCAATGTAGATAACTTGGATTTGGTGACTTCCCCACCAGGGTGAATACTCTTTGCTGCCTAGATAGCTGATCCCTTCCTTGACTGGGTAAAAACGCTCGTGGAGGCGATACACCAACAGGGGAAACCCGTACAGAGAAAGGAAAAGAGCCGAGATGCTGAAGATTCCTGGAAAGAAGCAGATCCCCAGAAAAGACGCGATCGCAATCAGGATAACTAAGGCGGGAAAACAGGAGAGGATTGTGCCGAGGAAAGTCATAGTGAAATTAAAAATGCTTGCATTAAAAATGAAATGAAGAACTCAATCTTTTAATTTTTAATTGCTAATTCTTCCAAGGCCACAGTAGCTTCTGAGTTAAGGTGAGGTTGATTTTGACCCCCAAAGAATCCGGCACGCGATCGCTTTTATAATACGTTCCGTGCATCCGATCCCAAAGCTTAAAGTTGGCTCCGTAGTTCCCACAAACTGAGCTGCTGGCGTGGTGCCAAGCATGATCTTGGGGTACTATCAGCAAAGGCGATAGCCAGCGATACAGCGAAGAGTTTGGTGTTGGAGTTATGGTGCTGTGACGCCACAAGTCTAAAGCTGAGCTAAGACTGACACCGGCGATGTACCAAGTGGGATCTTGCAGCAGATAAATAAATAGAGCGTGAACCCATAAGTAGACGATCAAAAAGCTCGTCCACAGAGTATTTCTAGAAGTAGACAAGACATTCATTTCGGTGCTGGTATGATGAACCGCGTGGAGAGACCAGAGCCACCGACTATGAAGCAAGCGATGGTTCCAGTAGTAGATGTAATCCACAAACACGAAGCTCAGCAAGAATGCTGCGACTGGAGGCAGAGCAAGCAAGGCGCGATCGCTGGGTAGAAGATAGTGGTACAGATGGTAAACTACTGTGAGCTGAAGAATTGGGATGAGAACACCCTGAAAAAACAGACCAACAGCATCTAAAATCCAGTCCTCATAGGTTCTCATTCGCAAGGCGGTAAAACTGCGCTGATTCGCCACAGTCAGCGTCATTAAGACCGCAAAAGTAAAGAATACTCCCATCGCTAATCACTCAATTTAGGGAATGTTGCCTGATATTGAATCGTCATCATTTGGAAGCTCATCCCCAACCTCTCTCCGTTAACGGAGAGGGTGCCAGAGTGTGGGGAGAGGTTTGTCTATTCCTGGGTCATTTCCCTCGTGAACAAAGGGAAATTAGGATTTCTTTCTCCCCGTTAACGGGGAGGGTTGGGGTAGGGTTACAAAACCCGCCTCATTTCCCTCGCTAAGGAGGGGAAGTACAATTTCTCCCTCCTCGTTAACGGGGAGGGTTGGGGTGGGGTTCCGGATTCCCAGTGATTGATAAGCATTGATAGACTCCCACCGATTAAACCCAAAAGGTTACTTGAACAGACTTATCCAAGAGAGTTCTAGGATCTTCTCCTGCTTCAATCTTGCTCCGAATCGATTCAACTAGGACGTGGATTGTGTCAGCTGGCGTATTGGCAAACTGGGTGCCGTACTTTTCGATTACCTCTTGCTGAATACCAAGCGCTTCCACATCCTGACGGATAATATATTGGGCAGTCCAGCGAACAAACGGACGCGCAATCTTGTTCCAAATGCCGTAGTTAAAAGTTACGTCTGTATAAACGAGAGTTGAATCCTCCGCTTCCGGAATCGACTGGCTGGTAATAAACAGCCTTCTTTTCGGTGCCATATCATATTCCACGCTGGTAACGTTTGGCATATGGAAGCTATCCGTGTGCCGAATCTCGTAACCTTTGCGATTCAGAAAGCGCGTGTACCAACCGAGGTTAGTCGTTTCGTTGCGGTATTCTGCGAAAACTGAGCCATCTCGCCTCTCTACCGTCATTTCCAGCTTTTGCTTGCGAGAAGTGCGGAATACGCCAGGGTGAACCGAGGCGGTGTGAGGAATATCGATAAAATTTTCCGCACAGTTGGTAACGTTGTTCCGAAAACGGTTAATAACCCGTACCGTCTCCCATCCAGGCTTTCCGTAGTAAGGCATTTGAAAAGGCTCAAACTCCTCACTCGGCTTTTGTGCCAGCCTCACATAGACGTATCCATCCTGCTCTCTAGTGTCATAATGCTGAGTGCGACGAGCATGAGTCACCTTAAAATCTTCTCCCTCTGCGGGGACAGCGACTACCTTCCCAGTTTTGTCGTAAACCCAGCCGTGGTAGGGACATTGGAGCATTCCCTGACAGACTTTTCCTTTAGAGAGACGGCTATTTCTGTGCATACAGCGATCGCGCAACGCCACCGGCTTTCCGTCATCTCCTCGAAAAACTGCCAGCCATTCCCCCAAAACCGTGCGTTCTAGCACAGTATTCGGCTTTAGTTGTTCGCTGAGTGCCACAACATACCAGAAATCTTCAAATTTCACTAATCCTCCACAATAAATTAAAAACTAACAATAAGAAATAGAAGATTTTTTGGCTTCATTCTTTATTATCAAAAGCAAAGATTTCAAGGTCACTGCTGAGATCCAACTGACAAGCCAACCTTACTTGATTATTTCCTGGCGCTAGAGTTTCCAACACCTCCTTTTCATCTTCACTTGGAGCAGGAATCTTCCCTTTTATAACTACAAGGCACGTCCCACAAATCCCGGTACGACATCCAAAGAGTACCGGAGAATTTTGCACCGTCAGATGCTCCGAAAGATTAGAGTGCTTCTCCAAGGTTAGGGGAGAATAATCTGTCCCTGGAAAGCGGATGATACAGCATTTCTCATTCATATTTAATTCAAGATTTGGAATTAAAGCTTAATTTTCTAACAATAAAAATAATAACTAACCTCTTCTTTCTCTTCTTCTTCCTTCGCGTACTTCGCGTCCTTGGCGGTTCGTAAACAAAATGTTGTTGTAGCCAACAAAGTTACTATATTTAAAACCGTTTATTTTGTAATATTAAAATCTTTAGACCATAGAGAAACTTTAAGTTGATTCACATAATGCATATACTTAACCAATGGCGTATCAATACTCAGAAGTGCGTTGGGATTATAACGAATATTGTCATAAATTTGCCCATCTTCCCCTTTCAAGGCATAGTATGCTAGACGTGTGAATAAGAGTAATAGTTGCGTCACCAACCACCCAAACATTCCTTTTCTTTTCTCTGCTACATAAATCGGTTGAATGCGGGTTCTTCCAGGCGCAACTGGAGTATAGGCATAGATCATGTGCAGTGAAGGAAAAAGCCGAACATTCTTCATCATCGTCAAAAGTCCGATGCAGCCATCGGCATATCTCATAGAATATTCATAAGTATCGCCGACAATTTTTCGTCCCAGCCGTTCTCTCCGAGTCGTTTTAGGAAACTCCCCTTGAAGGGTAAAATCTATCACATTGCCAGATTGATTCTGATGCAAGGATAGATTCATATTGATATCTACTTTGTGAACAGTTTGTAAATGTTGAGCATCAATGCCATTCATCATACAAATGTGATGATGACAATTCCGCTCAAATGCTTTGTCGTATACTGTTACAATTGACTTGCCTTTAAGTTCATCAAATTCTGCTACACCTTCTGGTGCTTTTGAATCTGGATACACCCAAATCAAACCGTATTTTTCATCAGTAGCATAAGATTGCAGGCGAGCTTTTTCGGGGATTGACGATTGACAGGGGATATCTTGACACTTTCCTTCTCCATCAAATGCCCAATGATGGAAAAAACAACGAATCGAATTTCCATCAACTCGCCCAATTCCTAAATCGGTTCCCAGGTGAGGACAATAGGCATCTAAAGCACGAACTTTTCCATCTTGTCCGCGAAAGACAACAATTTTTTGTCCGCATATTTCCAAGGATTTTGCCTTGCCTGGATGAAGTTCTCGGCTAGGGCAAGCAATATACCAGCCTTTAGCAACAACATCCCAATTGTTAAATATTTTCATTTTCAAAAGGGGTTGCGTGTTTAGATTTTGAGACTCGTTCATATGAAAAAGTAGGAAATATGCACGGTTATTTGTCAAGTCGGTAATGGGTAAAATTTTTCCTAAGCCCAATTACCAATTACCAATTGCCTTCTTTTGAGTAGCAAGGTACTGGGGAATAGAATTAGCAGCCATGATGGACATCTCCCGGTTACTTGCCCAAGCGTAGTCAACTTTTTCGAGGTAAACTTTGTAGGAATCCATCGCTTCTGTACGGGTTTTGTAGCTGAGGTGCAGCCCTTCAGATTCCTCTGTGAAGCACAATCGCATCATTTCTTTGGCTTCTGGGTCGCTCATTCCAAAAATAGGCGAGCGCAACACCTCGTAAATTGCCGAATAGAGGGCGGGGTCGTACCAAAAGATACCGTTAATCGCGGCGGAAAAATGATAGTGATCTCGCTGACAGCCGCGTATCCCCAGATTAGCGACTAACTTCTCGAAAGCAGTTGGTGGCTTGAGACACTTCACCACGTCATGGGAGAGAATCGTAGAGCTGTTAAAGTGAAAGCTCTCATCCATGAAGTGATAAAAGGAAATTTTCGAGGGAATGGGAGCGTTTTCTGAGTTGGGATGTTTTTGGTAGTAGTTGCTGAGCTTATGCTGCACCAGCTTACCGTTTAACGTCCGGATACCCCGAACGGTGAAGTATTGGCAAGCGAGGAAAGTATTGCCTGCTGAGAGCATTCCAAAGCTTTGCAACTGGAGTTTTTTCCACCACGTCTTGAGAGCGTTGGTGTCAGCAAAAATCATTGTCTCTGCAAACGGCCCGCGCATAGGATAGCTGAAGACGCGCTTGCCAAAAAGCTGTGTTTCCACCTCGCTAGAGATTTTTCGGAAGGCGCTGATATGTGCCCTTTCCTGAGCAGATTCTAAGTCGAGCGTATCGCAAACTAGGCGGAAGTCCTCCTGGGCGTAAAGTCCGGCGGCGCTAGTCTGATTAAAGTAAATCGTGGCAATTTCTGCGGAAACGATCTGCGAATAGTAAGCCACCCAATAAAGTTGGTTTAAGATTATCCTTTGGCTTACGCTCGCTTGTTCCCACAGTGGAGTTCCGTAGAGTAAGGAATATTCTTCCGGATTCCAATACTCATCTTTGCAGTCTTCATATCGGAAAGATGCTGCGGCTTCGTCGAGCAGTTGGGTATGATCCTGCTGTTTATTGCGCGTGTGGTTGATCTGAAGCTTGCGATAGACTTTTGAGTTCTCTAGAAGGGTGTTCCCTTTGGTTTCGTTAATCTGAAGTTGCTGGTCAACCTTTGGGTCTTCTAGAAGCATGTTGTCTTTGGGTTCGTTTAGTGTTTTATTCATACGCATTTTTCTGCGGGGAAAGGCTGGAACGCCCCCCGATTCTCTAGTTCTTGAACGATAATTCCCGCCTCTTCTCCCCGCATCAGGGAACGCAGGAGATTGAGACGGATTCCGCTATGAGTCTCTGTGTCGAGTTCCTGGAAGATATTCAGCTTTTGTTGGCGGGACAAATGACCCTTCACTTGCTCAATGGCAGTGACGACGCTTTGAGGCCCTACCCGAACCATCTGCAAAAATAGGGCTAGGGTTTCGATGATGGTTGCTTGACTTGCTTGGGAGACGGATATCTGGTTGAACAGAGTGACTCCGGTGCCGTGGTGACGGCTCTCGTCTTGCAAAAATCCCTCGAATATTGCAGCCATTTGAGGATTTACACAGTCTTTGGCGAGGCTTCTGTAATGGCTCAAACCCCACCCCTCCAGCACTACCTGAAGCACAAATAGCAGGACTGTTTTATCCTGGGTTTCCACCAAATCTGCCAGGAAGCGTAAGAAGGGGTCGTCTGTCCCCACGAGGTCTTTTTCCGGCAAAAAGCGACTAATCTGGGCAAGGTGAGTCACTTCGTCGGAGCTGAAGAGTGCGTAGAGCATTCGCTCCTCGGTGGTTTCTGCCAGCAGCACCATTTTTGCCATGTAACCGACTCCGGCTTTTTCGATGAAATAGGCTTCTTCTAGAAGCCCGCCACTACATCGCCGCAGGATTTCTGATTGCTCTTTTTGGCTGGAATTTTGGAAAATCTGGACTTTCTCAAGACCAAAGTGAGCGGCGTCCCAGTAGGAATTGCTCATAAATTCTGGGGAAATCGGATCGGCACCCAGCCGACTCTTCAAGGCTGAGGAGAGTACGCGACGCAGCTTGTCGTCAAAGGAGATGTGGGGCAAATCGAAGCCTGCTGTTTTTTGGTATTGATTCATCGGCTTTGTCTCCCCATAAATAGCCGTCGATAAATCATTTTTGATAACGGTAGGCGCACCCTATCTGGCAAGATTTGTTGATAAATATGGGTAAAATTGGCATCCCAGCCGACTCGACAGCGGAGTTGGCGATCGCTTCCTTCGGCAATATCAGCAACCCGTTTGGCGACCAGATGCGTATTATCCTGAGCCGTTGAGATAACTCGCTGATTCAGCCTCCGGTAGTTTTCCGTCTGGATTCGATAAGTTTCAGCGTTTCCTTCCCCCCAACTCATATTCTTGCCATTATTCGTCGTCTTGCTGGCTCCAGGTTCTACCAAGGCGACACGAACCCCGTGGGACTCAAGCTCGTAATAAAGACTCTCTGCTAAGCCTTCCAGAGCATACTTGCTGGCGCAATGAGCCGAGGTCAAGGGAAAGCCGGTAAAGCCGAAGGTGGAGGAGATAAAAATTAGGGTTCCCTGCGCTTCCCGAATCAACGGAAGCAAAGCGCGAGTCAGGAACACCCCACCGAAGAAATTCACCTCAAATTGACGGCGGATTTGCTCCTCGCTCAAATCCTCCAAAGCGCCGTAGAACCTGTAGCCTGCATTATTTACCAAACAATCCAGCCGACCTGTTTGGCGAACTGCCTCAACTACGGCATCTCGTTGGCTGGGTTCGGTGATTTCTAGACTGAGAATCGTCAAGCGATCGCTATATCTTTCTAACGATTCTGCGAGGATTTCCCGTCGCTGCGGTGCGTTCCGCATCGTACCAATGACGTGCCAACCCCGCCGAAGAAACTCATCAACCATAGCCCGACCAAAGCCGGACGAACAGCCTGTAATCAATACAGAACTCATCTCGCCTCCGGGGTTAGGGAGAGAGGAGGAAGGACTGAGTGCTGAGGACTGAGTGCTGAGGAGGGAGGACTGAGGACTGAGGAAGAATTCTCCTTTACCTCTCGGCTTCCCTGACCTTCGGCTGCGAGAATTGGGGAGTCTTGCACCTCCTTCCCTTGCAGGGAAGGGGGTTGGGAGGTTAGGTCTGCCTTATTCAAATCATATTGCCGATGCTCCTCCTCCGGCAAAGCCGCCTCCCAAGTTCCCCACGCGATCGCTTTCTGTTTCTCGACGTGCTGGATGAACTGGATAATCGACTTGTCCTCTTTCGTCGGAGTCTGAAAGTCAAACTTAATCGTTTGGAAAACTTGGGTGTCTCCTTTGGCAAAGTAATTCCCCACCATCTTCGTCAGCCAAAGTACGATTCGGTTAAAGATCCAACCGAGTACACCCAGACGCTTCTTAGTAATTAATAAAGTCTGTCCTTCAGTTTTTCCGGCTTCGGTGAGGCGAAGGGCAAACATGATGTAGAAATGGAGGAAGTCTGGCCCAAGTGTCACAGTGCCAGTGCTGCCGTACCAGTAGCACATACTATAAGTAACTTCATTTTTATATAAGGGGCGGATTAGTTTTACAAACAGAGATTCGTCCCCTCCCCGCGTGGTGTTACTGAAGGCGATCGCGTTTTCGTCTTCCTGCTTCTCAAACACAATTTTCAGTGGCAGGTTGTGAACGGTATTGAAGTGTTGGGCGTCGATAGCGTTGATCATCACCACATTGGGGTGACAGTTCTTCACGAAGCGAGACGCGATAGCTGCATCGCATTCTTCGTCTTTGAGTTCCGGAGGGCACGGTAAAGGCTGTCGTGGCGTTTCCCCCGTCCAAACCCATACCATTCCGTACTTTTCCGCCGTAGGCCAACTTTGCACCTTCGCTGGAAGCGGCTTTTCCAAGCACGGAATATGGATACACTTTCCCGCTTGGTCATACTTCCAGTTGTGGAAAAAACAGCGAATCCCGTTCCCTTCAACTTTTCCTTCGGCAAGATGTGCGCCCATGTGGGGACAGTACGCATCGAGAGCGATCGCTTTCCCGTCCTCGCCCCGATATATCGCCAGTTCCCTCCCCAAAAGGGTTACAGGCTTTACTTCACCCACTTTGAGATTTCGAGAGGGAATAGCCCAATACCATCCCTCAATAAAGCGATCGGAATTGTTAAAAGTTTGGGTTTTGCGAAGAGCATTAGACGCTTGCAAATTAAAATTCATCATAATTTATATAGTAATAACGTTCAAAACTTCACGCCTGCGTGAATGTGCCGATCCAGAAAGCTTGACATAGGGAAGTTTCCCGCATCCATCTAACCCTAAAATCAGTTTGGGGTTCATATTTCTTTATTACACTAAGGATTTGCTAAGCTCTGGAATTTATGACTTAACTTAGTAAACTTTTGTTTCAACTTAATTTGATTCATTCAATATTTCATTAAGCAATATATAGAATTTGTTTAATTTTAGTTTGTCTTATAGTAGTCTGCGTTTAGCGTTAGAAATTTAAGACTTATTTATAGACTCTTCTTGTCTTCCCTCTCTTTCCTTCGTGTCCTTCGTGCCTTCGCGGTTCGTAAAAAAAGAAAACTTTACAAGTTCTTTAGCACTACTTATGAAATTTAAACCATTCATGAAAAACTCTTTAGGGTCGGAAAGATTAGCCGAAAGAGTGTATCAACGTGCCCAACGAGGTGTACCCGCTTACAAACAGTTTTTAGAAACTCAAGGAATTAAAGCACGAGTTCCATTTAACCAACTACCTTTGTTAGATAAAAAATATTATGCTTTAGCTTATCCATTTGAGGAATTGCTAGCAGATAATGCTGATAAAATTTATGCGATAGCTCGTTCTTCTGGATCATCCGGAAACTCATTTTATTGGCCTATTCTAAAATCAAATAGCCGTTTTGTCAGTCTTAAAACCCGGATATTTCTGGAACGAACCTTTGCTGTACACAAGAAAAAAACGCTGGCAATTGTTGGACTTAGCTTAGGAAGTTCTCTCGGAGGAGTATCGTTTTTCTGGGCGTTAAATAATATGGCAGCGAATACGCCTTATCCTTTCTGGGTATTCTGTCCAGGTATCCAGCAAGATGATATTATTGAAATGATCTGCAAGATGAACCCATTGGTAGATCAGATTATTCTATTGATTGTACCATCTGCGATCGCGCATCTTCATCTAAAGGCAAGTGAGGGAAAGCGATCGCTTCCATTAGAAAAATTAAGATACATCGTAATTGGCGAACCTTTTCCAGAAAGTATCCGCACTTCTTTGCAAAATCGTGCGAAAATAGCAGAAGATATTCCATTTATGTTTTCCATGTACGCCAGCGCCGATACTGGGGGGCTGGGAACTGAATCTCTCGCTTCGATCGCTTTGCGAAAACTACTGTATCGTAACCAGAAACTTGCTAATTCGCTAGGTCTAGAATCTCCCATTCCTCACTTCTTTCATTTCATTGCTTCCGACACTTTTGTGGAACTTGTTGATGGTCACTTTTGCGTGACTCGTTGGCAAGGAATTCCGCTAGTGCGCTACATTCTCTACGACCGTGTTGCGTTATATAGTTGGAGCAAATTAAGAAAAGCAATTCTTACTTCGGACAAGCTAGATTCTCAGGATGAAGCTTTAGTTAAGATTATTGCAAAATCTAGCCCTTGGCTTCCAAATATTTTAGCAGTCACGGGTCGCTCAGATAGTTGTTTAATTCTTTTAGGGACTAATCTTACCGAATATATGTTGGATGCGGCGGTAAAATCCGAAGAACTAAACGATATTCTCACCGGACTATACCGCGCCCGGATTCTTTACCAAGAAGACCAACAGTATCTAGAGTTCAATTTGGAACTTCGGCAAGGCATCACCTCCGATGAAGCAGTCAGCGATCGCGTCTATCACTCTTTAGTAAAAACATTAGGGCAAGTTCAACCCGAATTCCTTGATGATTGGAAGCGCGTTTTTAGCGCTTGGGACAACGTTCCGAATAAACGTATTCTCCGGCTGATTTTTTTACCTTGGCCTGATTTATCTCAGAACACAGAGAACACTATCAAACAAAGAGGAATTGTTAATCAATAATTATAAAGGCTAAAAAAATTTACCCTCATCTTTACTTACGAAAATTCTTTCAATTCTCTCATAAACGAGAAAGAAGCATATTTCCTCCTCCCCGTTCACGGGGAGGGCTGGGGTGGGGTTCCGAATTACAAGTAAGGGTTTAAGAAAAAATATTATCAACCATGTAAGCCTTTATCATATTGCACTTTCCCATAATCCAACTTCACAATCCTATCGGCAACTTCAAAATAGCGGTCATCGTGACTAACAACCAGAACCGTTTTACCTCTACTTTTTAACTCTGGCAACAGTTGCGTGTAAAAAACTTCCTTGAAGACTGGGTCTTGATCTGACGCCCATTCGTCAAATATATAAATAGCACGATCTTCCAAATACGCCGTTAATAAAGCAAGACGCTTGCGCTGTCCTTGGGATAAGGCAGTAGTGGAAAGGATACCGTCTTTTACCTGCACTTTACGATCTAATTCCAGCTTTTCTAAATACTTTTGGGTTTGGTTAGTTAGTGATGGAGTGTCTAATCCTAGAAGACGGTTGAAGAGATAGAAGTCAGAGAAAACAACTGAAAACTGTTGGCGATACCACTCGCGATTTTTATCTGTAATCGCTTTACCGTCAAATTGAATTTCTCCTGATTCCGGAATATAGAGTCCAACTAGCAGCTTCACAAGAGTAGATTTGCCACTCCCGTTCCCACCCACAATAAACACTAATTCTCCACGATGAAAAGTTACGTCGAGTGGTCCCAAAATGAAGCGATGTTCTTCCCGTTCGCCACGGTAAGCATGAGTCACTCCCACTAATTTTAAAGAACTCCACTCAATCTGTGAATCTAGCGTCGTTGTCAGATGCTCCTCAGTTCTCTGGGCTACCAACGATAAGCCAAGCGATTCAATCTTATCTAAAGCAACATTCGCTCTACTTAAATCGGGAAGAGTGTTTAAAATCCCCCGCAACGGAGTAATCATAAATACGATTGTTAAGGCGTAGCCGGATAGAACAGAAACAGGAATATTTCTTAGTAAAGGTAAACCAAAAATCAGCAACCCAATGGGAACGAAGAACAACAGTAGCCCCCAACTTCCAGCAAAAGCGAAAATACTCATTGCCGCAACTCGGTAATGGCGCGAAGATGCAGCGGCAGCCTGGAGGTCTTGAGAGAGAAACGCTTGGCGTCTAGAGTGGTGCAGCTTGAGTTCCTTCGTCCCCTCCGTGGTAGTCCGAAAATGCTCGTATAACCTATCTCGCACTTCGCGGGAAAGCTTGAAAGAATCCCTACCCTTCGTCACCAGTAGAGTATGACTCAAGATTCCTAACGCCATGAAACCTAGGATGAAAAAGAAAAGAGGTACAGATAGCCAGATCAAATAGAGCAGGCACCCCACTAAAATGGCGAGATTTACAAATAGTCCGGAAACGGAAATAGAGGCACTAGAAATTACCTCAATATCTTCTGTGAGGGTCGCGAGAAGCCGGGAGGAACCAATTTCTTCTAAGTGACGCAAGGGACAAGCCAGAATGCGTTGATTTAAGAGCATTCGCAGATTGAAGATGACCTCCTCTGCTAATCGGGCAATCAGGACTTGGGACGCAGTCATCGTCACAAACAGAAGAAAGCACAAACTAACAAAGCTCCAAGCTAGGGTCGTTGTTGGTAGTTGAATATCTCTTAAGGTGAGGTTAATCAGGGCTATTAGACCCGCACTACTCCCACCACTGAGAAGACCTGTCAATGCAGCCAAAATGACTGTTACCCAAGAATTTTTGAGGAGAAGGCGGATCAGCTTCATGGCATAACACCCCAGTACATTAAGACCAGCACTATCCTGTCAGATGCTAGTCCAATTGTCGTTAGCGTCGGCAAATTGTCCCGATCCGGAAAGAAGGAGCAGTTGCTACCAAGTCACGCGATCGCTTAATTTTTCGAGCAAGCTGGGGCCAACTCCTGGCACTTTGTCAAGGTCTTGTAACGAGGTAAAAGATTTCTGCTGACGCGCCTCAATAATGCGTTGCGCTAATTTTGGCCCAACTCCAGGCAATGCCTCGATTTCTTCTTGAGTTGCAGTATTGAGGTTGACCAGATAGGGATCGGGCTTAGGGCTAGGGACAGAGGATTGAGGAGAATTAGAGAGACTTTTCGGTGGTTGCGCCTTTTGGATCGGAAGTTTGGCTTTTGGATTGGCATCTGGAGTGGTTTGGGAGGGTTGAGAAGCTGTTGTTTGCTGGGAACATTGTTTCTGTTGTGCTTGTATTTTCTGCCCAATCCCATCAGGAACACCTAACACAGCATTCTTATAAAGGCGGTCAAATTCGCGCTCATAATGGGCAGCAACAGTCGGACTTTCAATGACTAACACCGTCTCATCATTGCCGCTATTGGCGGCTTCTGACCAGTTGTGGGAGCCAGTGATGACGTTTTTTTTATCCACTACCCCAAATTTGTGATGCAACAAATCGCCCTTTGGCAGTAATGGCACGCCAACTGTGGTAATCGGTTCTTGCCAGGGGCGGTTATCAACCTCATACTTGCATTGATTGCTTAGGGCTTGCCCCATCATGTCCAAAGCTTCACTGTAGGGGCGATAGACAAAATCGGGATCGATTAAAGCCCGTACCTGCACCCCATTTTGATGGTCGGTTTCTAAAATATTCGCTAAATGCTGATCGGAGAAGACAAACAACGCCATATCAACACTTTGGGCGGCGGTACTTAAGGTTTTGCCAATTAAGCCGTTACTGGTTTGATTCCAGGGTTGAGTGGTCGAAGTTGGAGAAAACTGGACAGTGACGGTGGTATTGACCAACTTGACTTGCTGTGGGGGTCGATAGGGCTTTTTGATGCCAAATTTACTATCAGGGTTGCCTCCTGGCCCATCGCCCCACATCACGTTAAACTCTTGGGTGAAAAGGGTTGCCAACTCCGGACTATCGATTTTCAGCAAGTTATTGGCATTGCCCAAACTGCTAGGCTTGGCAAAATCACCGTGAATATCCGACGTTGTAAAGTTAGCGGAAGTCACGATAAGTTTTGCGTTATCGACAATCACAAATTTGTGATGCATCAGGCTGCTGCCTTTGGAACCGTCAGCGGTATCGTCAATTGTCGGAATACCCGCATTGCGTAACATGACCAAGGCATCTCCTTGGTTAATTTCCGCTGGACTGAGCTGATTATCGCCGTTGCGGTCTACTAATTTGAGAAATTCTTGATAGCGTTGCTGTTCTCGTTGCGGCAGTTTTGCTAACTCTGCTGAAGCGATCGCACTGAGAGGAGGACTGTAGGTATTTTCTAAAATTACCCGAACTTTTACCCCAGCCTTTTTGCGATCCACTAGCGCTGTTGCAATCTTCGGTAAGCGCAACTCCTGCACCGCCACATCAACGCTGGATTTCGCAGACGCGATCGCATCGACAATTTGTTGCTCTAAATCATCTCCCTGTCGTCGTTGCTGGCGATACGGCTCAGTATATTCTGCCGTTTGGGCGTGGTTGAAATATACCTGAACAAAAGGATCTTGCGGCAGAGGCGTGAGACGGGAATTCTGCGACTGCACTCGCTGACACGCGCCGAGAGTTAGCGCCAGCAGTAACGTGAAGCCCAGACGGATTGTCGGCGGGGAAAAAAGAAGATGCACGGGAAGTTGGATTCGCTGATAGATAAGAGAGGATAGGCGAACTCGCCATCCCTTTTTTACGTCATCGAAGCATAAATTTCTTTCATCACCCACACGATAACCTGACGGATTCGTGGTGTCATCACCGATTTTTCGTCAGCAAGCGAAAACGATTCTCAAAGACTTGCCCCTCTTGCATTAACATAAACTGCAAGCGGACAAAATATTCGATCTTGTCCAACCGCCCACGGCGGAGAGTTTCCACAGGATAAAAGCTTTGTGGGGGTGGGAGGCACCAAGCCACACCACTATTTTTTATGCCAACCAGAAAAAAAACGTTTTCGTGCGGTCACAAAGGTCATGGTCAAACCTGCCATCGCTGCGTTCAAGAACGCGCCACCTGGATTCAAAGAAAACAGGAAAAACAGGAGTGGGAAGAATCTTTTTCACTCGATCCGATTAATTTAAGACATCTTCCCGCTCATTTGGTAGTGAAGGCGCGTGCCATCATCGCTAGATTGGAGGGTAGCCGGAACTATATAGAATTTAGGGGCAAGCGGATGCGCCACAACCGCTTGATTATTAGTATCCCTTTGAGCCGCGACTACCGGATGATTTGCCGCGACTGCGGGACGAAGCTGGTGCCAGAAGAAGTCATGTCTCACGAAGAATATAACGTCTGCAAACCTGGTAGTTAGGTGAGAGACGCTCTAGCGAGAGGCGCTATATGCTGAAAGAAGAGACAGCCTGTCGCTTAATCAACCATGCAAATTTATCTGGATTATAGTGCTACTACGCCCACTCGCCCAGAAGCGATCGCAACGATGCAAACTGTCCTCACCCAGCAGTGGGGCAATCCTTCCAGCTTGCACGAGTGGGGGCAACGGGCAGCAACGGTTCTGGAACTGGCAAGAATTCAGGTCGCTGGACTCATTAACGCACCGGCTGAGTCGATTATCTTCACTTCTGGCGGCACCGAGGCAGACAATCTGGCGATTATGGGGGTTGCCCGCAGCTACAGGACGCCCCAGCATATCATTATCTCCAGCGTCGAGCATTCAGCCGTGTCAGAACCGGCGCGTTTATTAGAGTTGTGGGGTTGGCAGGTGACGCGGTTGCCGGTAGATACTAAAGGACGGGTGAATCCCACCGATTTAGAAAAGGCGCTGCAACCGAATACAGTCTTAGTTTCGATTATTTACGGGCAAAGCGAAGTCGGTACGGTGCAACCAATTGAGGAATTGGGCAAGATTGCCCACTCCCACGGGGTGTTGTTTCACACTGATGCCGTCCAAGTGGCTGGGCGCTTGCCGATTGACGTGCAGCAGCTGCCGGTGGATATGCTTTCTCTTTCCAGCCACAAAATCTATGGTATTCAGGGCGCGGGTGCGGTTTATGTCCGCCCTGGTGTAGAGTTAGCGCCTTTATTGTGCGGGGGAGGGCAAGAAATAAAACTGCGTTCCGGAACTCAGGCTGTTCCTGTCATTGCTGGTTTTGGCGTGGCGGCTGAGTTGGCGGCGCAAGAATTGGGAACAGAGACACCGAGATTGATAAAATTGCGCGATCGCTTATTTTCCCATTTAGCGGATGTTCCTCACCTCATCCCTACTGGCGACAGGCAGCATCGGCTACCCCACCACGTCAGTTTCAGCGTCATCGGTGAGAGTGAAAAAGTCACCGGAAAAACCTTGGTGCGGCAGATGAACCTAGCTGGAATTGCCATCAGTGCCGGTTCTGCCTGTCACAGTGGCAAACTCAGCCCCAGCCCCATCTTGCTGGCAATGGGATACAGCGATGCAGTTGCCTTGGGAGGCATTCGCTTCACTCTGGGACGGGACACAGAGGAAGCTGATGTAGACTGGGCGACAATGGTGCTGAAGCAAGTTTTAGAACGATTGATGCCTGTTTCCAAGAATAGCTTTCAGCCGGAGCGAGTTTTGAGTTTAGAATTTTGAATGCTAACGACTCACAGTAATCAGTAGGTGGGAATCATCAACGACAACATTAAACCGAATCCCCAACCTCCTTCCCGTACTGCGCGTTCCGCGCCACTTCCCTAACGGAGGCAAGCAGCAATCCCGACATAATTAAAACATTCTTTCTCTTGTCCCCTTTCCTCTTAGGAGAGGGTTAGGGAGAGGTTTTTAATCAATTTGACATTTTGGCTGAATCCACTTAAATTCAACAATTTTCGAGATGGCAGAACTTCCCAAATCACTAGAAGAAGCGATCGCGCAATCCCGTGAAGCAACCCAAGCTGCGATCGCCAATGGTTACACCCGCATCAAGGTCGAGTTAGTCTTCCCAGAACTCAAACCGATGCCCGTCGCCTTGCAATTTATCGAAGCCTTTGAGGAGATGGCATCGGAGTTGAAAGTTTTCTTTCCCGACGCCGGGGCAGCTGCCCTTGCCCGCCGCGACTGGGGACACGTACCCTTTAAAATTACAGATATTGGCAGTAGCCGAGCGTCGGTAGATGAGAAAATTCACCCAGAAGATCGTGTTTTCTTGTTCGTTGAACCTTCCGCAGTAGAAGTCTTGCAAGTGGAAAAACTGTGCGAAGCAGCAGGCGATCGCCCGGTGGTTCTCCTCAACCCTAATCTAGAAGACGCCGCTATTATTGGCATTGGCTACGCGGGACGACAATTGCGCGATCGCTTCCTGACTACCCTGGAATCTAGTTACTATCTCAGACCCCTCGACGGTGCTGCGGTGCTTCGCTGCTACCCTTCACCCTGGCAAGTTTGGCAGGAAACCAAGGACAACTATCAGCTGATTGCCGAAGTTTCTACAAAACCCGTGGGCGAAGAACTTGACAACATCCTGGCAGGAACTACTCAGGGTAAGGACGCCGCCAATCCCAGCAACCGCAGCAGCGACACCGCAGCGCCAAAAAAACCTGGATTGTTCACCAATTTACAACGGTTCATTCGTACCCTGAGCCGTTAATTGTGTGCGGAATAGCGATCGCGCCCTGCGGCTTTTGCCTGATAGAGGGCGGTATCTGCTGCGGAAATCAGCATTGCTGGTGAGGATTCTAAAGTTGGAATTACACTAGCAATGCCTAAACTGAGCGCGATCTGCTGACTAGCTTGAGAATTAACGTGCGCGATCGCTAACGCCTTCACTTCAGCGCGGATTTGCTCAGCAACTCGGATTGCTCCCTCAACTACGGTATACGGCAAAATTATCGCAAATTCTTCTCCGCCGTAACGAGCTACTAAATCCGTCGAACGCTTCACTGCACGCCGAATCGCACTCGCCACTGCCTTTAAACATTCATCTCCCGCTTGATGACCGTAAGTATCGTTGTAGAGTTTAAAAAAATCGATATCGCCCAAAATTAAGGATAAGGGTGCTTGCTCTCGCACCAGCCGCTGCCACTCACTATTCATGTACTGGTCAAAGCAACGGCGATTCGCTACCTGAGTCAAGCCATCTAAAACGGCAAGGCGCTGCAACTCCTGATTCGCTTCTTCCAACTGTTGATAAAGTTGGGCTTGTTTAATCGCGATTCCCGCCTGTGTTGCTAATTCTTGGAGTAAATTAATCTCTAGCTGCTGCCACTGTCGCGGTTGCGAACAATGATGAGCAATCAACAATCCCCACAAATCCTCGCCTTGGAGTATGGGAACCACCAAGTTTGCTCTCACTTGAAACTGAGCCAATAAATCAACGTGACACGGACTTATCTTTGCCGTATAAATATCTTCAATCGATAGAATCCGACCGTTTTTGTAAGGCTCCACATAAGTTTGTGCAAAGCAACGGTCTGTCATCGTCGATCCTAAAATTGGCGTCCACCGAGAATCGACCGACTCAACTGCGATAACGCCACTCCAGTCTGGATGAAAGCGGAAAATGACTACCCGGTCGCAGGCAAGAAATTGTCGCACTTCTGTCACCGTCGTGTTGAGAATCTCCTCCAGCTTCAGAGATTGACGGATTTGGTGAGTAATTACCCGAATCAACGACTCCCGCTTTGCCTGCTGCAACAATGCCTCTTCAGTAGCTTTTCGCTGGGTGATATCCGTGACCATTCCCAGGACTCCCGCATATTTCCCCGCTTGATCGAAGATGGGATTGGTAGAAACAATTGCCCATAGATCGGAGCCATCCTGACGGCAGAATTTAAAATCATGTTGTTCTTTAATTCCTTGGCGGCGACGCTCCATGAAAGCTTTTGCGATCGCGCAACCTTCGTCATCCATAAAAGCAAACAAAGGCTTGCCTAACATTTGAGCCGCTGTTAGTCCTAGCATTTGTGCCATCTGGTTATTCACAAAAGCTGTATTCCCCTCTGGATCGAGAACCCAGATCCCTTCAACGGTGGTTTCGACAATTCGACGATACCTCGCTTCGTTTTCCCGTAGTGCTTGCTCTGCCTGCTTGCGCTCGGTTAGGGAAGCAATAGAATTAGCCAAACTTCCAATCCATTTCAGGAATGAATCATTGCATTGAACGATTTCCCAATGGGCTAAACTTAAAACTCCGATCGACCGTTGGTTGACGATCATCGGCATACAAATGAAAGTTTTAATCTCTGACTGCGAGAATATTTTATTAAAGTTACTATTCTTGGCTGACTGCGAAAGCTCCGTCTTCACGACAGGTTGACCCGTGCGAACCACACTCCCCGAAAGTGTCTGGTCTACCGGCACCTCAAGAACAGTTGTGTCCGCAGGCAAGGGAACTCCTTTTAGCCCTGCAAATACCATCATTTGCCTTGCTTCGTCATAAAGTTCGATGGTGATAATCGGAAAACCAGTATCAATGCTAATTTCTTCAACAATCTCTTGAAATGCAGTGTAAAGACATTGAGTCCCCTGCGCGATTTCTGAAATTTTGTATAGCGTTAGCCGTTCTAGATTACACAGGGTGAGCTGATTTTCTGAGTGCTTGCAATCGGTAATATTCTGAGCTTCGGCAATCAATAAAGGTAGCGTATGCTGTGCCTCAACAAACTCTGTTTCTACCTTCAAAATCTTCAACGAAAAGTCAAAGGTGGCGACAGTATTTCCAACACCTCGCACCTCAACTTCGTAACTCACGATTTCTCCGGCTGCTGCTTGAGCGATCGCGCATTTTAAACGTTCCTGGATCTCTGGCGAAACGCTCCACCACGGCGCTTCCCAAAAAAAACAACCTATTACATCACTTGCAGTGATTCCACCAAAGTTTAGCGCCGTCTGATTGGCTTCTAGGACAATCCCGTCTGATTGCAGTAGCGCGATAAATTGGGATGTTTGATTAAAAATAGCGCGGAATCGTCTCTCACTTTCGCTTAACGCTGTTTCAAACCTTTGTCGTGAGAGAATCTCTTTTTGGAGTTGTTCCTTCGTCTCGATCGGTTGATCTATTAATGCTGCAACTAGCTCTTCAAAATGCTCTAACTGTCCGCGAGGAGTTGTTGCCTGAGAACTCTCATCCCAGGGTACTAATTGATGAGGGTTCATTTCCTACACTCCTAATACCATTGGCGCAAAAATACCCCTCTCCACAAGAACAGTAGCCAAGCGATCCCCTGAGCAAATGATGCCATACCATAGGTTTACACATCCGCCCCAAGGATCGTTAAAGAAAACATAAAATGTTATTAATCTTTCGCTGAGCGGCGGCTGAAATTTGAAGATGAGGCAGCTTAATGGATGCGATCGCTTGGGTTAGCCATTGGATGCAGATTTTTGTCCTAGCGCTCCTGGCTTCCTTGTAACGGCGTTCTTGAAGAAGCGATCCCATAGGCGATCGTGATTCAACGATTAGCGCAAACGGTGGATGTATCAAGGGAGGCACTTTTCTGAACACAAATGTAAAAAAATACTCTTTTGAATTTTTATAGTCTTGATGGGTATTCTAAGCTTAGGGTGACAAATCGGCATTAGAAACACTAGCTATGTTTCTTAAAACCTTGTGATTTAAATTCTTTTCGCTAGGGAATGGCAATGTTATTTTATTCTTAAATCAGGGATTCAGCTCTCCGATTCTTCGCTAAATCGAGAATTTAGCCCTCATAAATCATTTAATGTTGCTATATTATTCCTATCATTGGCAGACAAAAAAATCTTATGACTCTAATTAGTTTAAAAAAGCTGATTTATAAAAAAGAAATTTCTTCGCTCATCGCTGACTTAATCGAGACATTGGATAGCTCTGTAAGTATTATAGATGTCAACGGTAGTCTATTAATCGGCGATGGTATTTTTTCCTCATCAAATAAATTTCCTATACAGCTTTCAGAGGAAGTAATTGGATGGGTATTTGGCGGAGACAAAGCATCCAGTCTTGCATCGTTGCTTACCTATATAGCTGGAAAGGAGCTTGAAAAAAAGACGCTTGCCCGCGAAATACTGGATAGATATAAAGAAATCAACCTTCTTTATAATATTTCTGGAAAACTATCAGCTTGCCTGGATCTTAAAGAAATTGCCAAATTAGTGATTGATGAAGCTAGGAGACTTATAAAAACAACCAATGCTTCAGCGATGTTACTGAATGAAAAGACAGGAAAGCTTGAAATCATTGCTGCTTTTGGTCAAGAACATCAGCATAAAACTACCCTGTTCCCTGGTGAAGGTATCGCTGGCAGCGTGTTTCATCTAGGAAACGCAGAGATAGTCAATGATGTAGAGTCAGATTCTAGATTTATTACAGGTAATAATAAGATAAAATCTCTAATTTGCGCCCCACTGAAGACGCAAAACGTAGTTCTTGGCGTGTTTAATTTGAGTAGCGATGAATTAGTCAATTATACAGCACAAGATTTAAAACTTTTCACTGCTTTAGCATCCCAAGCCGCAGCAGCTATCGAAAACGCTCTGCTCCATGAAAATAAACTTAGAGAAGCGCGGATTAAAAGTAACTTGGAAAGATATGTCCCTGCACAAGTCGTTGAAGCTATTTTAGATCCTCAAGAAGATATTTCTTTAGTTCCTGCTAAAAAAGACATTTCCATTCTCTTTTCTGATATTAGAAACTTTACCACTAAATGCGAGGAGTTAGCACCAGAAGCAATTGTAGAATATTTGAATGAGTATTTTACTCACATGGTAGAGGTGATATTTAGCCACGGCGGTACTGTGAACAAGTTTGTTGGAGATATGATTGTTGCCATGTTTGGCGCACCTTCAACTCTTGTCGATAGCGAACGACGAGCTATTGAAACAGCTATTGAAATGCAAAAACGCATAAAAACAATCCCAGTTGCTTGGATTAGGGATAATTTTCTTACCGGAATCGGTATAAGTTCGGGAGAGGTAGTTGTTGGCAACGTTGGCTCTCCACAACACATGGACTATACAGCAATAGGAGATAAAGTTAATATAGCGTCTAGGCTGCAATCTATGGCGAAGGGTGAGCAGATCCTAGTTAGTCGTTCTATCTATGAGAGTACAAAACATCTATTTGAATTTAAGGAGATTGGGAGCGTTCAAGTAAAAGGAAAAAAAGAAGCTGTAGAAGTTTTTGAAGTTCTTTATTAAATAGCAAGAAAAAGAATGAATCAGAAGATATTAATTGTTGATGATGAGCCTCACATTCGACTTTTGTTAGAACAAACCCTTGAGGATCTTGAAGATGAGGGCGTGGAATTACTAACGGCAACCAATGGTGAAGAGGCACTGGAGACAATTAAAACAGAAAAGCCAGCTCTTGTTTTTCTCGACGTAATGATGCCTAAAATGAATGGATTTGATGTATGTAATGCGGTTAAAAATGAACTAGAGATTAAGGACGTTTACATTATCATGCTGACTGCTAAGGGGCAAGAATTTGATAAGCAGAAGGGAAATGAAGTAGGGGCGGATATGTATATGACAAAGCCTTTCGATCCAGATGAGGTAGTGGCAAAAGCATCGAATATTCTAGAAATGGAGAAAGCTTAATTTTGTGAATAGATGTGATTGAACTATGTAAGTGTAGGTAGGTGTAGCCTGGGCGTTAGCGATCGCGTTATCAGAGCGCCTCGATGTAGCCCGTACTTTGGGCTTAGGAAAAGAAAAAGATGTAGGATTGCTATAGCACAGTAGTAACTGTAATCAAGATTTTTGCAAAAATCAAAACGGCGTTCAATACATACAGAGCTAGCTCAAGCGCCTGTAATATCAATCGTAAAAATATTTAGCAATATTAATTTTTTAATCAATTTTTGTCACCAAACGTTGAGGGTAAAATATGCAGTCAGAACCGAAAGCAAACATCCTTTTGGTTGACGACCATCCAGAAAATCTGCTGGCGTTAGAGGCAGTATTGAGTAGCTTAGGGCAGAATTTAGTCAAAGCAAATTCGGGGATGGAAGCCTTAAGATGTTTGCTAAATGAGGATTTTGCTGTGATTTTGCTCGATGTCCAGATGCCAGAACTGGATGGATTTGAGACAGCAAGGCTGATTCGAGCTAGAGAGCGATCGCGCCAGACTCCGATTATTTTCCAAACCGCATACGGCACAAGCGACACTAATATATTCACAGGTTATTCCCTAGGCGCGATAGACTACCTGGTTAAGCCGATTGAACCGGAAATATTACTCTCGAAAGTATCGATGTTTGTTAATCTGTTTAAGAATACAGCACAGGTAAAACAACAAGCATTGGACTTGGAAGCCGTCAATGCAGAACTTAAGAAAAACGAACAGCAATTTCGTTCTTTCAGTGCTTGTTTGCCAGTCGGCATTTTTATGACAGATATTGAAGGTAAATGCACTTATACAAACCCGCGCTGTCAAGCAATTTGTGGCTTTACACTTGAGGAAAGCTTGGGAGATGGTTGGTTGCGGTCAGTTTATCCGGAAGATAGCGATCGCGTCATCGCACAATGGTATACCTACACTCGTCAGCGGAAGGAATATTCGCACGAATGTCGCTTTCAAACACGAGAGGGAATTGTACGTTGGGCTTACATTCGGTCATCTCCTTTGCTTTCCAATAAAGGCGAACTCATCGGTTTTGTGGGAACAGTAGAAGACATTACTCCTACTAAAGAGGCAGAGGCATCACTACGAGA
Organism: Trichocoleus sp. DQ-U1; assembly: GCF_039961925.1. NCBI lineage: Bacteria > Bacillati > Cyanobacteriota > Cyanophyceae > Leptolyngbyales > Trichocoleusaceae > Trichocoleus > Trichocoleus sp. DQ-U1. Next base: position 124,138 of record NZ_JAMPKB010000005.1, read on the forward strand.
GAGTAAGCAAATGTTACAGCTAGTGATGAACAACATTCCGCAGTTAATTTTTTGGAAAGATAGAAAGTCTGTTTATCTGGGTTGCAATTACAACTTTGCGCGAGTAGCAGGGGTTAATACGCCAGAAGGCATTGTTGGCAAAACAGACTACGACTTGGCTTGGAATAAGGAGGAGGCGGACTGGTACCGCGAGTGTGACAATCGCATCATGGAGGCAGATACGCCCCAATATCATATCGTTGAAACTCAATTTCAAGCAGATGGCAAACAGTCTTGGGCAGAAACGAATAAGATTCCACTCCATGATGATGCAGGGAATGTTGTAGGTATTCTAGGTACCTATGAAGACATCACTGATAAAAAGTTGGTAGAAGAAACCCTGAAAAAGTCTGAGGAAGAGTTAAAAATTCGAGTAGAGGAACGTACTCTTGAATTGAATCATACTATTCAGAATTTGCAAAGCGAGATTGCCGAGCGCCAGCGGACGCAACAAGAGTTACAACAAGCTAAAGAAGCCGCTGAAGTTGCTAATTGTGCCAAGTCAGATTTCTTATCTCTTGTTTCCCATGAGTTAAGAACACCTCTTACCTCCGTCTTGGGATTCGCAAAAATTATCAAGAAAAAACTAGATTCCGTTATATTTCCTGAAGTTCAAAGTGAAGATAAGAAAGTTCGGAAAACCATCAAGCAAGTAGAAGAAAACCTGGACATCATTGTGTCTGAAGGGGAAAGACTAACAAATTTAATCAATAGTGTCCTTGATTTGGCAAAGTTAGAAGCAGGAAAGATTGAGTGGAAGACAGAACCAATTTATATATCTGAAATAATTGAACAGGCAACAGCGGCTACATCCGCCTTATTTGAAACAAAGCCGCTAAAGTTAATAAAGGATATCGAAAATGAACTACCTGAGCTAGTGGGTGATAAGGATAGACTCGTTCAGGTTGTGATTAATTTAATTTCCAATGCTGTCAAATTCACGCCAGAAGGCTGCATAACTTGCAGAGCAAAAAAAATCAACAACGAGGTTATTATCAGCGTTATTGATAGTGGTATAGGCATCGCCGAGGCTGACCAAGAGCAAGTCTTTGAAAAATTTAAGCAGGTAGGTGATACATTAACAGACAAACCTAAAGGAACTGGTTTAGGACTGCCCATTTGCAAGCAAATCGTAGAACATCATCAGGGTAGAATCTGGGTAAAAAGTAAATTGGGTAAAGAAAGCAACTTTTCATTCACCTTACCTATCAGTACAGGCGGAAATTTTGAGTTTGAAAAAGTTGATTTGGACACCCTTTTAAAACAACTAAAAGGTCATGTAATCACTTATAAAACCTCTTCTAATAAACAAAAGAAAACAATTCTGGTAGTAGATGATGAAGCATCTATTAGAGAACTTCTCACCCAGCAATTGGAAGCAGAAGGTTATATTGTTAGGCAAGCTAAAGACGGTATGGATGCCATTACACAGGTTAAAAAAGAACATCCTGATTTGATTATTCTGGATGTGATGATGCCTGCCATGAATGGATTTGATGTGGCAGCAGTACTGAAAAATGACCCTGGGACTACAACCATACCGATAATCATTTTATCAATTATAGAAGACAAAGATAGAGGCTATTGTTTAGGAATTGATAGGTATTTGGCAAAGCCAATTAACCAGGAAGAACTTCTAAGTGCTATCGAATCGCTTCTGGCTCAAGAAACCTCAAAGAAAAAAGTTTTGGTAGTAGATGAAGATGAATCAACAATCAAAATCCTTACTGATGTGTTACAGGCAAAAGGCTACAGCGTTGTTGAAGCTTCTAACGGTCAGGAATGTATCGAAAAGGCAATCTCAGCCAAGCCCGATATGATTATCATCGATTCAATCCTTTCAAAGCGAGACAATCTTGCCAAAACATTGCGATTTGAGAAAGGGCTGGAGAATGTTTTGTTTTTTTTAGTAGCAAACGGAAATGTAAATGGTCTAAATCAGTCGTGAGGGTTACAGGAATTTAACGTAGACGCGATCGCATCTTGCCGTCTCAATACCTGTTGCTGGTTCATACCCACTACTTTCATACAATTTGACTGCTTCTTTGAGAACGCTAGCGGTTTCAATCCAAATTTCCTGAAAACCACGAGAAGCGATCGCATTTTCGAGTTGTTCTAACAAATACTTACCCAGTCCTTGCCCTCTCACAGCTGGCAATAGATACATTTTGCGTAATTCTACCGCTCTGTCCCCACGCTTCACTGGATAATACGCGCCAGTCCCTACCACTTTCCCTTCTCTTTCAATTACCCAAAACTCACCCCCAGGATCTTGATAAAATTTTTCTACCTCTAGAACTTCCCTATCTGCCTCCTCTGGTTGCCAAGGCAAGCCATACTCGGTTAACACCGAATGAATGACATCAGATGCAAAAGTGCGATCGCGCTTTTCCCAGCCACGAATCACAAAATCCCGATATTGAGCCTTCATCTGCTTCTTGCCTTTAGCTGTGAATTCTCGGTTCTGGATGTAGCGTTTCCAGCAACTGACTCTCAACGACGGCTAATTCCTCCAGCCGTTGGTTGACAACAGCACGCTCAAAGTAAGTATCGGCAAGCACCCAATAAACGCCATAGTGACGTGCTTCAGATGCCATCAAGCTGCCATAAAATTGGGCTAACTCTGGAGCGGGCAAGTGGGTAGCGAGTAATCCCAACCGTTCGTGACTTCGAGCCTCTATCAACCCAGAAACTAGCAAAGAATCCAATAACCGCTCTGGCTCCTTGGCGCGGATTTGCGCCTTCATCCCGGCACCGTAGGGAGGCGCAGAGAGGGCAGCAAGGGGGATGCCACGACGTTCCAGCCACTGATTAACCAGCTCAAAGTGTTCCAGTTCTTCGCAGGCGATCCTGGTAAGCTGCCGCACTAACTGAGTATAAGAAGGATAGCGAAACATTAAATTCAAAGCAACTCCTGCTGCTTTCCGTTCGCAGTGGGAATGATCGAGCAGAATAGTATCCACGTTAGCGATCGCCTGATTTACCCAAGCGATACTACTAGCTTGTTTCAGAGCAATAATAACTGGCAGCGTAGCAGAAGACACACTAGAAGACACAGGAGGCAAGGAACTTTAAGGGAAAAAATCCTGACATTTAACGATAGCGAGAGAATTTTTCGGTTGATTGTCTCGCTCTGTTTTACCCAACACTCGACTGCCTTCAGAGAGATTCCCGATCCCAGAAGGTTCTACTCAAGCTAGGCGAGATATGATTAATAATGTAGTCTACCATACTTACAATTTGATACATCCCGCCACTTAGAAGAGAATTTAGAACTTAAAAGTCAGCTTTAAAAATATACCTTTGACTTTTAACTTCCTATTTCTAGTTGGTTTTCCCAGTGCTTTTTTGGTGTTCCCTATTCAGGCTGTGCATCCGCTCCGTGAAACTCTTAATACAAGGACATTCCCTTTTTTGACATTCTCCTACTTGATTGACTTACTAATCAACCCAGTTTTAGCGTGGTTATCAGTTTTAACGGGCTATAAGTTGCATCTAGCTGTAACGGAGCAGACGCAACAAACATATTACCAATGGTTGATTGGTAAGACATGGAATTTGATGATAGGTCGCGATTGAAAGTCACTCCCCCACCCGCGCTATAACCTGGGCGACATGACTAGGGATGTCCATGAGTGTATAAGTTTTGATCGACAGTGATTCAGTGTCTTACTTTGAGGCGCTATCTAAGGTTGTGAGTAATCGGATTGAGGATGAGCAAAATGACCCCCCGTCGCATTGTGATTGGTGATGTACATGGCCACTACGAAGGCCTGATGACCTTATTGGAAGCGATCGCTCCTTCCTCAAATGACTCGGTTTATTTTTTGGGGGATTTAATCGATCGAGGGCCTCACAGCGCTCAGGTTGTTAAATTTGTTAAGCAAAATTCCTACCATTGTTTGTTGGGCAACCACGAGCAAATGTTATTAGACGTGTTGGGCGATGGACAAATTTACGGCCCAGCGCTGCAAGGATGGCTCTACAGTGGCGGTCATGCAACCGTGAACAGTTATGGGGAAGCGGGTATTCCAACAGAGGATATCGAGTGGATGCGCTCGCTACCCACATATTTAGACTTAGGCGATGTCTGGTTGGTTCATGCAGGCGTCCATCCGCAAATTCCCTTCGAGAAGCAAACCGCTGAGGAATTTTGCTGGATTCGCGAAGAATTTCACAGCATTCCCCAGCCGTACTTCCCCGATAAACTGATCGTTACAGGTCACACCATCACCTTTACCCTGCCTGGAGTTGCACCAGGAAAACTTGCCCAAGGCAACGGCTGGCTTGACATCGATACGGGTGCCTATCACCAGAAAAGTGGCTGGTTGACAGGCTTGGATCTCACGAACAACTTGGTTTATCAAGTCAATGTGGCGCGGCGTCGCGTTCGCAAACTACCCTTGAAAGAAGCAGTGACGCAAATCGATCCATCTCAGGTGAGTCGGATGCGCCGCCAGATGCTCAGACCTTAAATCAGAGGGCGAATTTTCGCTTTATACGCCTGCTCATCCAACCCATCGCCGACGTTGGCATCTTCCGGGTCAATGGCACGTTCCAAAGCCTTAATCCGATCCGAGGTTGCCGGATGGGTACTTAAGAATGTAGGCACCGAATTTGCCCTGAGCAGCTTTTCCATGAAAGCCACCATTCCAGAGGGAGCATAACCTGCCCTAATCATGGTTTGCAGTCCCTTTTGATCTGCCTCGAATTCATCTTGCCGACTGTTCGGACGCCGTAGAGCCAAATCCACGCCAATTTGAACGGCTAGGTTGCGATCCAACCCCGCTGCTGCCGCTACGCCGCGAGCTAGCGCACTTTTCCGCATCTGCTCAATTGCATGACGACCGGCAATATGACCGATTTCATGGCTCATGACACTCGCCAGCTGAGCTTCATTCTCTGCTGCTGTGAGCAAGCCAGTGTTGACGTAGACAAAGCCTCCCATTGTTGCAAAGGCATTGAGACCCTTATCGTTAACCACTTGAAACGTATAAGGAATATCAGGGCGATCGCTCTTTGCCACCAACCGCTGACCAATCTCTTCAACGTAGCGAACGATTTGCGGATTGCGATACAGCCGAATCTCCCGACTGACCAGCTGGTTATTAATTGCCCGACCAATTTGGACTTCCTGTTTATCAGAAATATTCGATAGCTGAATTACCTGAACGCCGCGCAAAATCAAATCAAACAGCGAGATCGCTTGCCCAGACTGAGGCAAACCGACACAAATAAACAGCGCCACCACAGATGAGAGCAACGGATAGAACCAGCGGCGGGAGGAACGACGGGAAAAAAATGACAAGGGGTTCAACTTCATAGCGAATACGAGTGATAATCAAATCGACAGTTGCGATCGGCGACCAGTCTTGACAATTTCAACACTCCCTACCCTGAAAGCAGGCGAGGCAACACCACATTTTAAAAGTCACAATTTTGGGTTCTTGTTCTTCTTCCCAGGCATCGGCCCAGAGAAAGAGAATCTATAAGAATGCGATCGCTCCGCGTAAATGTGACAACAACTTTCATTAGTCTGAAACAAACAGACGTGATTTGAGAATTCTAAGTTGCAGCTTCAACCACAATCGAGAGATTTTGCGATCGCTCAAGCCTGGGCAAAGCCTCCAACTAAGATCGATCCCCCGTACAATACTGATTCGGTACTCCTGAAAATTTAGCCATTTTTCATCACCAGATTCGGTGAATGTCCTGATGAACTGGAGGGCAAGTTTACCGAAAATTTAAATAGAATCCTGTGCCCCGATAACCAGATGCAAGCTCAAAGCCTCTCCCTAACGATCGCTCAATTAGTCGAGCAATTATTAACTACGCGCAGAATTACTCGCCATGACCAACAACGGCTGATGGCGGCGCTGTTATCGAAGACGGCTCTCAGCTCCGAAGAGCAGATCCAAGTCAACCGAGTATTTGACAGCCTGAAACAAGGCTACATCCGTGTCGTAGACTAAGTTAGGCAGTCTTTTCAGGAAGGCTTTACAACCAGCCATCTGCCAGCACTCTCTAGGCGACACTCATGGTACTCTGACAAAAGACTGCCGGATTAAGTATCATCTACCTTGTGATTTGTAGAGTTAGAGGTTACTGAATCTCCCCAGTTTTTTAGCTAGAGCCAGGACAATTCTGCATGAAGATTTTGGATTCTCAAGGTCGCTTATTCGGCAAGGTGAGCATCTTAGATGTGGGTGCTGCCTTAGTGATTCTCTCAGTTATTGTGGGAATCTTCTTTTTTCCCGGCACTTCCGGTTCGGTTGCCCAAGTCGGCGTTACCACAAAACCCGTAGAAATGGATTTGATTGTCCGGGGTTTAAATGTGCGAGATCCCCAGGCTTTAATCGACCAGTTCCAGAAGGACAAAAAAACGAATATTATTATCCGCAATCAACCTGCCGGACAGATGGAGATTAAATCCATCAAGATCCTGCCACGAAGCGTGACCGTCCCGCAACCGGATGGTTCTGTCAAAGCGCTCCCCGATCCTAGACCTGATTCTTTCAGTACCGATATGCTGATGACTTTCGGTACTAAAGCCCAAATCACAAAAGATGGGCCGGTTGTGGGCGGTACCAAACTCAAAATTGGCATTCCAGTAGAACTAGACGGCTCAGGTTATAACTTCAATTCCACAGTCATTGATATTCGGTTCCCAGACTAATCTTGCGGTAGAGAAACCCACTATTTTCTAAAATAATGGGTTTCTTTGACATTTCTAGTCCAGCAAGTCTAAAAATCGCCGGATGAAGCCGATTGTCACCGCAGGCAGTTCCAGTTGGGGCGTCAATCCCACATCATCAAGCGCCTGAAAAACTCGGACAGCTTGCGGATTTAAAGCTGCCAGCCGCCTGCCAACTTCCGGACCCGTAAACTCGGACTTTTCCCCCCACATTATGGCAGTAGGCACGTTTAGCTGAGTTATGTAAAGGGATAGATCGAAGCATAAATCTCCCCGAACAAAAGAGAGCGCTGCATATTCCGCATTGGGTTGTTGGGCAGATTGCAAATAAGCGTCTACGATTTCCTGATATACGCGACGGCTACGAGCAAATTGTCGCTGTTCTAAGAAACTACGGATGCCACCCTCCGTAGCAACGCCCGTGCTATAGAGCAAGCGATCCAGAATGGGCGTAGCAACGAGTTGGGCAAAAAAGCTACGGGTGTAATTTTCCCCAAAGTCAGACAGACCCGCCGGTGTGGTGAGAATCAGGGACTTAAAGAGATCGGGGCGAGCGATCGCAGCTCTAATTGTAAAAGCAGCCGTGAGAGAAGATGCCACGACGGGTACTGGCTCGTTACAAGTCTGCTCGATGAACTCAATAATTGTGTTGATGTAGTCATCTATCTGGTAATTGCGTGCGGGGTGGTCAGACCGACCCCAACCAATTAGGTCGGGTGCAATCACTCGATAATCGGTTGCAAAAGCTGGATAGACTTTCGACCATTCGTAGGCGGATGACCCACCACCAAAGCCATGTAGGAAAACCAACGTGGGCAGATTCTCTGACATGGCTGCATCCGCCGAGCGCCAAGGTGCCCCCTTGGGGGTGTAGTACACCACTCTTCCCAAGGAAGTGACAATCGATTGCATCTCAAAGCCGGGTGGCTGAATCATGAATAAACCTCATTGTTATCGCCACGAGCGCTCATTGTCGCGAATTGTTGAGTGTTAGAACGTCTGACTACTGGTTGATTCCTAACACCCAGTTTCAATCGGCGATGCTCAGTTGAGCTGGTGACTGATACTATTTTAGATTTTTGCTTTAGATTTTGAACGATGAAACGCTTGCATATAGGTGGTTTCAGAATTTTTCATTGGGTAGCGTCAGACCAAACGATCTAGCACCAAATGCGCCCAGCCTAACTGGAGCAACGATCCTGTAATTTATCCGCAATTTAAAGGAACGATAAAACAACCGTCTTGAAATTAAAGATTTTGCAAATAGTTATCCCTAAAGGCAGATGTAAATTAAGGTAAAAATACATCAGTCGGTTGATAAGACTTTCCGCTATGCCAATCCAGCCGCTGGTTTTTTTCCGCCAAATTAGAAAAAATCAGAGATAATCCAAACGGTAGGGGGTGAAACCCCTCACCGGGTTTTTGCGTATTTAAGTAATAGGGTGTGTGCGATCGCGATGGCAATCGGTCATCAGCCAATGTTGATGACTGGAACATTTCTTCTAAAACTTCCCTCACAAGAAATTAAAAATGCGGAATTTTTTGCCTGAGGGAAGAAGCATTACTCGGAATCAGATCGTAAAAGACGCCCCATAAGTCAAGGAGGCTGAATGAACAGAGGGGGGATTAGTAGCTTCAGGTCGTCACTCCCAAGTGATAGCTCCGTCAAGTCTGGAGATATCTGCGTCGGAGTAATAAACGGCGATCCAGTTCTTGAAAAAGTACATTCACAGAATGTTATGGCAAAGCAATGCAGTCTTCCGTGGGATGAAATCAGCGACTTTAACGCATCCGCACCAACAATTGAGTCGCTCAGTGGGTCCACCGTTGTCGCTTCTCCTAGCGAGGAGCCGGCTAGCGCTGACTCCGGCTTCCCCTTAAATAAGGGAACCTGCGTTCGCCTCAACATGGAAGACTTGAAATGCTTTGACGTGGTGGAGCGCCAGTTTCAGCAATGGGGTCTCACGTTTAGAAACGCGATCGCTCTCCATCCCTCCAACCCCGCTTTCCCCCCTCGATCTGGCACCACCGTCCTCATGGGTGCCCCTAAAAACGGCTTGATAGAAATTTCCTTTGAGTTTCCGGTTCGCTTTGTCAGCGGCTTTGTCACCAGTTCTCAGCGAACAATTTTATCTGCCTACGACCAGCAAAACCAACTCCTGGGGCGCTCGGAGTTGACAGAGCCAAATCTAGCCGGAACGGATTCCAATATTCCTCCGAACAGTCAGCTGAGCGTCGCAGTACCAAATATCTATCGGATCACCTTCTACGCTTTTGATGGCTGTCTGACCGTCGATGACTTGAGCTTTGGTTTGTGAGCGGTCATCGGTCATTGGTTCGTAGTCATTGGTCAACTTGGTAAAACAAAGGACGAATGACTACGGGCTACGAGCTTAGGACTAAAAGGTATTACGATAGTTAACTCGTTAGGTATAATCTATCTGACTTAAGCAGGAAACTTTCGTGGCACAGGCGTCGTCTTGGCGACAACAACTCGTAAACCAGATCCAATTGGCTCTGTCGCAGAAACAATTAAAAATGCCAGTCCTCAAGCTGTTTCCCCGGCACCCAAGTCAGGGATCGGGCAGCTGGCTGGTGGTGAGCGCCGTTGTGGTGGTGATGCTGTTCTGGAACTGGAAGCTCCTACTGGCTACCGGCGCTGGTGTGTTGGTAATGTTGCTGGTTTACCTGATGCAGGAGTGGGACTGGCAAGTACACTGGTCAAGCCTGCAACGGTTTTTTAGTGGCTCCAACCGGCAATTAACGCTTGCCGTTGGCAGTGGCGGCATTGCTAGCCTCAGCACCTATATGGCAGTTTCCATCTGGGTAGACTCCGACAGTCCCTGGATTGCCGCTGGTGCAATTCTTCAAGGTCTGGGCACTCTGGCAACCCTAATCCTCTTGGTCTGGCAAATTATTAGCCGTCAACTGAATCGGGATGAAGCTAACCTGAACCATTGGTTAACGGAGCTGACGCAGGTAGACCCCCTGAAGCGTCTGATTGCGGTTCGCCGACTTTGTGCCTTAGTAACAGAGGCTCGGTTAGAGCGGGAGCATCGACGTAGTGTTGCCGAATACTTTCGGCTGATGCTGAATCAAGAACCGGAAGCGGCGATCCGAGATGCGGTTCTCGATGGTCTGCAAGCATTGGAGAGTAACCAGCCGTTAATTAAAGCTAGTCAACCGTTAAAGACGCCTGTTGTTTTGAAGCGCTCTGTGGCTAAAGTCCGCAGGAAGAATTAAGCAGGGGGGCAGAGGAGCCGAGAGACAGGGAAGAAGCGATCGCCCCCGCCTTAATTTTTGCTTTTTAATATCTCTTTTTAATTCTCAAACTTGGGTTCCGCTTTCTCCACAGAGGAATCATTGACTCCTAGCGTCAGCTCTAAAGGCGTTTGGGAAGGATATGCCTTGACAACCTCTCGATAGACATCGTAATTCGTCGGCAAGGTAACACTCTGCCCGTTGCTGCGATAAGTAATTTGGTAATTCACATCTCGCAAAATCTCTGGCTGGCTTGCCTTTTCGGCAGGTTGCAGTCGCTGTTCAATTTCATCAAGCGTGGGTCGTGGTGGCAGTGCAGACCACCAAAGTTCCCGTTCGTCGGGGCCAATTACCGCGCCTTCTGGCTTCTCCCCATTGCGGTTGAGTAAGGAAGTAGAGCCAAAAGTTTCGATTCGCTCTTGATTGCGACCCGGATTAGTCGAGTAACCGACTTTCCAAGTTAAAGTTGTCCGGGCGGTTGCTTCATACTGGTTAGTGGTTACGGTGCTGCACCCAGAGAGAGCAAATAAAAGAGAAGCTCCCGCCAGTATGGCAAAACATGGGCTTTGTTGTTTAAATTGACCTTTGAGACTCACCGTCTGTTGACACCCATTAGAAAAACGACATCAAAGAGCAAATGCAGCTAGCTCCGCTATTTCCTATTGTGTACCGAATTCTTCAGCCTGCCTTTCCCCGTTGTCTGTGGTCGGGTACTGGAAATTCACGAGCGATCGCTCTCACGTTTGATGATGGCCCCCATCCCCAGTACACTCCCGAACTCTTGAAAGTGCTAGACCACTACAACATACCCGCAAGTTTTTTTTGGCTGGGTGTTTGCGTTAACCGCGCACCAGCAACTGCCAAAGAAGTCTACCGGCGAGGTCACTGGCTTGGGCTGCATGGGTACGATCATCGCGCTTTTCCCAAGCTGAGTCCATCTGACCTCAAACAAAGTATGGAACAGACACAGCAGGCGATCCAACAAGCCTGTCAACTCGATCCACAATTTGTTCGTGACGTTCGACCCCCTAATGGTTTGTTTACACCCCAGACTTTAGATTTATTGCAGCAGTGGAACTATCGACCTGTCATGTGGAGCGTGGTGCCGGAAGACTGGGTACAGCCTGGGGTTAGCGTCGTCGTACAGCGAGTTTTGCGGCAAGTCCAAAATGGTTCGGTCATTGTTTTGCATGATGGCTATTATGGAGGTCAAGATGTGGCTGAAACGACCGCCCAGTTAGTGCCTAAACTATTGCAGCAAGGATATCAATTTGTTACCATCGATGCGCTGTGGCAGCAAAGTCAGTTGACCTCTTTAACCTAAATACGAAATATATTGATGTTTTCTCTGTCACATTTTGGCTCTTGTTGATTAGAATGACGGAATAGAATTCAGCCATTTGTCGCAACCCATCGCCCATCAAGCGTCAGTAGGATAGAGTTGCATTTAAGCAAAATGCGAAATCAAGCAATATTTTCTCTATTTTTGCCTAAACGTTCATTACTGCTTAGTGCTACTCTCCCCAAACCTTTGACGCTTAACTATAGGCTATTTATAGAAAGACAGCGCTCAACTGGCTGGAGGCATCACCAAATCAACCAGCGAGTGTTGCTGGTAAATCCTGTACAAGCTAGTTGAAGGAGATGAGATCGGAGTGGGTGTATCAATTCCAATCGGATTATCCATTGGGAAAAGCCGCCTTGACATTAACTTCATATTTGAAGGTTTAAATAAACCAAAAGCGTGCAAGTTTTGTGAGAAAGGCTACAATCGGAAAGGTTTTGAACACTACCAGCATTAACACCTATTTCAACGCGGTTATCGAACGCTGGCGTTGCACGCAAGCGCATTCTCTCTTTTCTCTCATTGAGCCAGTCAGCAAGCGTTGAAAGCTGGCAAGGTATAACGACTGGCTAACTTGTTTTGTAGATTAACTAACACCATCTTCTGGTCTTTAACTGAAGGAGCATGAGGAATTCGGCATGACCCAGGCCAACGACGTACTCGAAATCATCACTCCGCCTGAGAGCGAGTTGGATCTCTTAATTGATGAAGACGCGGATCAAGACGACTTTGTAGACGTAACGCCCGATGAAGACGAAGGTAAGCCTGGTAAGGTCAGTAGATCCCGTCGTCGGGTGCAAACGAAAAAGAAACACTACACTGAGGATTCGATTCGTCTCTATTTACAAGAAATTGGTCGGATTCGTCTCTTAAGAGCCGATGAAGAAATTGAACTCGCACGCAAGATAGCCGACTTACTAGAATTAGAGCGTTTGCGCGAGCAACTGATCGAAAATCTGGAGCGGGAACCGCAGGATATAGAGTGGGCTGAGGGAGTGCTGAAATCTGAGCGAGTCTGGGAACAACTCGCTACTCAGCTAGGGCGAGAACCCCAACAAGAAGAGTGGTCTAAAGAGGTGAAGAAGCGCCTACCAGCGTTCCGACATCGCCTCTATGTAGGTCGCCGCGCTAAAGACAAAATGGTGCAGTCAAACCTGCGTTTGGTGGTTTCGATTGCCAAAAAATATATGAATCGCGGCTTATCCTTCCAAGACTTGATTCAGGAAGGCAGTCTAGGCTTGATTCGAGCCGCTGAAAAATTTGACCACGAAAAAGGTTACAAATTCTCCACGTATGCGACGTGGTGGATTCGTCAGGCAATTACGAGAGCGATCGCGGATCAATCTCGCACCATTCGACTACCTGTTCACCTGTACGAAACCATTTCTCGGATCAAAAAAACTACCAAGCTTCTATCCCAAGAAATGGGTCGCAAACCCACTGAAGAAGAAATCGCTACTCGCATGGAAATGACCATCGAGAAACTGCGATTCATTGCTAAATCAGCTCAGTTACCCATCTCTCTAGAAACTCCCATCGGTAAAGAAGAAGACTCCCGTCTGGGTGACTTCATCGAAGCAGATGGTGAAACCCCCGAAGATCAAGTTTCTAAAAACCTCCTCCGGGAAGATCTAGAAAGCGTCCTCGACACCCTCAGCCCCCGCGAACGGGATGTGCTGCGTCTGCGCTACGGTTTGGATGATGGACGCATGAAAACTCTTGAAGAAATCGGTCAAATCTTCAACGTTACCCGCGAACGGATTCGTCAAATTGAAGCGAAAGCTCTCCGCAAGTTGCGGCATCCCAATCGCAACAGTATTCTCAAAGAATACATTCGCTAGACAATCCTTTTTAGCGAGATAAATAATAGTAGGGGCGGGTTTCTTTACCTGCCCCTACTATTATTTGGGAAACAAAAAACTGGGAGTTCCTAGATAAACTCCCAGCGAGCTTTTGAAATTGACCAAATTTATAAAATTGAAATATATTACATCAGACCCCAGAAGTGAAGCACGCCTTGACCTGTGGTGAGTTCAATCATCATGGCAATGAAAAAGCCGATCGTGGCAAAACGCCCATTCCAATTTTCAGCTTGGGGCGTAAAGCCAATCTTGGTTGCATCGTTGCGGTCTTGAGTTTGCATAGTCTTAACTCCATAAAATAAACTTTTGTTACCATCTGTACAAGAATGTAACTAAAGAATTGTAAACGCGCAGCAATCTGCTTCGCGAGGCAGATGAATTTTAGCTTTGGTGCGAAAATAAAAAGCACTTGGGCTGGATTTCTGACACTCTCTTCGTTTTGCCGGGGACGACCCCCAGCACCCCTCTCTTTAGGAGAATGATATGTTGCTAAACGCCTCACAACCGCTAAGCGATCGCCTAGACGATTACTACCACCAGATCAAGGCTGTCATTCTCAACCGTCAAAATCCGATTACGGGTCTGTTGCCCGCCAGTACTGCAATTAACGCCCACGGCGACTACACCGATGCCTGGGTACGCGACAACGTTTACAGCATTCTCGCCGTTTGGGGATTGGCGCTAGCTTACCGCAAAGTCGATGAAGATAAGGGGCGCACCTACGAGCTAGAACAAAGCGTCGTCAAGCTGATGCGCGGGCTGTTGTTCTGTATGATGCGACAGAGCCACAAAGTTGAGCAATTTAAACAAAGCCAATCCCTCCTAGACTGCCTGCACGCCAAATACAACACCAGCAGCGGTGATGTCGTAGTCGGCGATGACGCTTGGGGACACTTGCAGTTAGATGCCACCTCGCTATTTCTGCTGATGCTGGCTCAGATGACGGCATCGGGGTTACATATCATCTACGCCATTGACGAAGTAAACTTTGTCCAAAATCTGGTCTATTACATTGGCAGAACTTACCGAACCCCCGATTATGGCATTTGGGAGCGGGGAAATAAGATAAACCGGGGGAATCCAGAACTAAATGCCAGTTCGATCGGGATGGCAAAAGCCGCTTTAGAAGCAATAAGCGGACTGGATTTATTCGGAGTGCGCGGTTCTCAGGCTTCTGTAATTCACGTGCTGCCGGATGAAATTGCTCGCGCTCGTATGACCCTGAAATCCCTGTTACCAAGAGAATCTAGCTCCAAAGAAGTGGATGCGGCTAGCTTAAGCGTCATTAGTTTCCCAGCCTTTGCGGTGGAAAATATGGAGCTGATGGAACGCACTCGACAGAAAATCATCGACAAGCTGGAGGGACGCTACGGCTGCAAACGCTTTTTGCGAGATGGACACCAAACTGTTTTGGAAGATACCAGCCGCTTGCACTACGAACCTTGGGAATTGCAGCAATTTGAGCATATTGAGTGCGAATGGCCTTTATTTTTCACCTACCTGGTTCTGGATGGCTTGTTTCGAGGAGACATGGAACAAGTTAAGGACTATCAAGAGTGCCTGGAGTTTCTGCTGATTGAGCAGGACGGTTTGCGGCTGCTACCGGAGCTTTATTATGTCCCGGCGGAAAAGATTGAGGCGGAGAGACAGAACCCCCACACCCAACCGCGCCTGCCAAATGAAAATATCCCCTTGGTGTGGGCGCAAAGCTTGTACCTGCTAGGAGAAATGCTGAGTGAGAAGTTAATCGCGGTGGGAGATATTGACCCGCTGGGACGGCACCTGAGTGTGGGTCGGGAAGGAAACCCGATGGTACAAATTGCGCTGCTGGCAGAAGATGAAAAGTTACAGGCTGAATTAGCAGTTCACGGCATTGCAACGCAGACGCCGCAACAACTGGAGCCGATTCAGGTGCGTCAAGCAACAGAACTTTCGGCGGTTTATACCCAAATTGGGCGGAACGACAAGCTGGGACTCACGGGCAGGCCCGTGCGCCGGTTGCGGACTTTAACAACATCAAGGATTTTTCGTATTCGCAGCGAGACGATTGTCTTCTTACCGTCATTTTTGGATCAAAAGCAGTTTTACCTGACCCTTGACTACCATTTCTTAGTTGCTGAAATTCAGAGCGAACTTGCTTATATTCAGCGCAATTGGTTTGAGCTAGGGCGTCCTACCATGACGTTGTTGCTGACCCACGCAATGCTGGAAACCGGCTCAGAGGCGCTTCTGGAACTGATGCAGGAGCTAAAAGATGGTTTATGCAATGGGGTTCGGGTGAAATTGGGGCGGCTCAATCAGCTGATGCTGACATCTGGGACACAACGAATTGATTTTCTACACGACTTTGAGTTTACCCAATCGCCGGTTCAAGATGCCGCGACGCGGCGGTACTACCTGACCAGCCATCCCGATAAAAATTGGCCGCTGGGTAATACTCAAGAATTTATGCTGGAGTGCGAAACCAATTTGGGGTTATTGCTCTCTAGCCTGCGGGAGTCGGAAAACATCTACGAACAAATCGAGTTGTTGCATACCTTAGTGCGGTTGCAGGGATTGGATTTTGATACCGGCTTTGGAGGGCCGGAACAGCGAGTGACAGTGGCGGATTTGCTGGATGAAGTGTACACCAAGGCAGGCACCAGCGAAGCGTCCCCCCACTGGACGGTGGTACGTCATGCGGCTGGGTTACTGAATAAGGTTGATATTGGCTTGTCGGATGCGGTGACGGATATCCTGGTGCGGGGCAAGCAGATTACGGTGGGCAAGGCGTATACTGAGGCATCGCTGATGGCACGCCCGATGTCTTATACAGAAATTATGGACAAAATCCGCGAGTTCTGTGGGGAGGATATTCGCGATCGCGTCTTCACTCAAGAAATCCTAATTTATCTCGGACTCCTGATCAAGGGGGAACCTCAGCTATTTGATGGTTTGCTGACGCTGCGGGTGGGATATTTGATCCTGCTGCTGACTAGCGAATTGGCGCACGAGTTGTGCCTGACTCAGGATGAAGCTTACGAACACTTGATGCAGTTAAGTCCTTTTGAAGTGAGAATGCGGCTGCGCCAAGTATTGGCTGGGTATGAGGGGATGAATCAAGTGCTGCGTCAGCAAGAATCTTTACACGTTAAACAGCAGGAACAGGAGATTGAGTGGGTGGTGCCGGTGGAACCCGATGAGGAAGAGGCACCCACTGCTGGGGGTTGGTTGCGACAGCGACAACTAGATGGGGCACTCAATCGAGTCCCGAAAGATTTTTATCCCAGCGTTTGGAGATTGCTGAAACACTGCAAAGGTGTAGTAATTGGGGATAAGCTAGAGCGTCGCAATCGTTTGGATAGCCATTTGATTTTGTCAGAAATGACGCCAGGGGAAAAGAATTTTGCTCTGCGAATCGAGCATTTACTTAATAAAATACAGGCACCGGAATACCGAAAGGTAAATATTGAGGCATTAATGGAATTGGCAGCGATCGCTCAAGCGAATCCAGAGCTACAAGTAGAAGAATATATTGTGCTAGATGTGCTAATTGGTCATGCCGTGCGCTTGGCTTGGTTGGAAAAATTTCCAGAAAGAGCAGATCGCTATGACGAGTATAAAGCCGCTGCATGGCGTGCCTTTTACGGCACTTCTCCCAGAGATTGTGCGGCTTCTATTGTCAAAGCGTTCCGCTTCCTGACTCAATTTGGGCAACGCAGTGCTGCATAAAGTTGCTTAGATTGAATATTTGAAACGCAAAGGTACGCTAAGGAAAACGCAAAGGTACGCGAATTTAGATTGATTTCTCTGCGTATCTTTGTGTAAAAAGTAGATATTAGCGTTGAAGTTATATGCTTAATTTTTTCGCTAATTTAATATCATCGAAGTTGGGAAAGGCAGGCGATTCAGAGGATAGCGATTATAGTAAAATTTTACCCCTAGCTACGCTTACCGACTAGCAACGTTTAGGTGAGTTGCCAGAATAGCATTGGCAAAAGATTGAGTTAATTTATGTTTCAAGCTACTCGTCGGCGATTAGCTATTTGGTACACGGCTGTTACAGCGGTACTGCTACTGCTATTTGCTACTGGGGTTTATTTGTATGTCCGCAACACGCTGATTGAGCGCGTGGATGACACGCTCAATCATGTAGTGGAAGTGGTGCAGCGATCGCTCGTGATTGAAACCGCCCCGAATGGCAGTTCATCCGTCAACGTCGAAGCCAGTTTTCGCAACGATGCAGAAGCCGCTGAAGACGACCACATCGACCTAGAGTGGTTTAGCCCCACAGGTGAATTACTCTGGTCAACTCTCTCCGAACCTTTAGATATTCCCATTCATCTCAACCGCACTGGTGAAACCGTGCCGGTCGTTCGGGCTTCCTGGCAAGGGATATTAGACTCGGAATTTTGGTCTTCGACCAGGGAGGCAACGAAGGACTCCAAGCTGCTTTTGCGACAGGTAACGCAACGAGTGCAAATGGGGCGTCAGGTGCTGGGATATCTGCGCGTCAGCCATCCTTGGTTTGAGGTTGCCAAACCGACTCGTTTGTTGATGGTCGATTTGATTTTTGGCACCGGACTAATGTTGATTTCTGTGGCGACTAGCGGCTGGTGGCTTTCCGGGTTGGCGATGGAACCCGTGCGAGAGTCTTACCAACGGCTTAAACAATTCACCGCTGACGCCTCCCACGAACTGCGGAACCCGATTGCCATGATTCAAACGAATGTGCAGGTGGCGCTGGACGATCCCGATCTTGTAGAAGCATCTGGGGAGGCACCCATCCATTACCGACAACAGCTGAAGGTTGTAGAACGGCTTACTAGGCGTTTAGGGCGTTTGGTGGACGATCTGCTATTTCTGGCGCGGCAGGATAGTGGCATGAAACAACGCACTTGGGTTCAAGTTCACCTTGATGCCTTGTTGATGGAGGTGATTGAAGAACAACAGCTAGTCGCTGCGGAGAAAGGTGTCAAGCTATCTCTCGATTTTGGATTGCCAATTTTAAATATGGGAATGATTGAGCAAGAAAATCTCCCCTCCCAAATCCCAAATCCCAAATTTGAAGAGGATGCCTTTGCTATTGAAGGTGACTGGGATCAGCTGGCGCGTCTCTTCACAAATCTGGTTAGTAACGCCCTACAATACACTCCAGCAGGGGGTAAAGTTGATGTGACATTGCAATGGGTCGATACCATGAATCGCCTCGCCACGAAACGCCACGGGATGCCCCATCTGCAAGTCAGAGTCAGCGACACTGGCATCGGCATTCCAGAGTCGGCACTGCCCCACATTTTCGACCGATTCTATCGAGTCGATCCAGCCAGAACTCATATCGCGGGAAATACAACGGTAACGGGATCTGGATTAGGGTTAGCGATCGCGCAGGCAATTGTTGAAACTCACCAAGGTCATATCCAGATTGAAAGTATTCTCCATCAAGGTACAACCGTTACCGTCACTTTACCGGCAGCCACAGAAGAATATTAGGAAGGACAAATTCATTCATCTTTCATCCCCTTCCTCATCCTTCCGAAGACTCTACTTTAGAAATGCTTCCCCTGGCAGATGCAGGGATCAAGCTTGACCTACTAATTTCTTGAATAGCGGCTAAGGCAATTTAGCCAAATTTAGACCCAAAAGTGGTTTTGAGACTCTCTTTGAGTTTCAATTGCTCTACTCGTTATATACGAGCGCTTTCTTATGGAAAGTTTAGGGCAAAGCGCCACGTTTACTAAATCCAACATTCAAAATATAAGGAGATTCTGATGACAATACCCTTAAGAGAAGATGTTGCCTACATTTTACTCAAAAAAATTCACGAAGGTGATAGCGAACCGGGTAAGCATGAAGTAGCCTTCACGGCGGCAGACTTCGCTGGTAGACAAGTCACAGAAACCGACCTGATGGGGCACTTAGATTATTTAAATCAAAAGCAGTATATCGATGCTGAATTTACTGGCAATGCTTACGCTAATCAGGAAGATACCACGGATGTCGTTAATCCGAAAGAGTTCGACTTCCGCATTGCCAATTCCTACGATCCCTCTGATGGTTTAGCACCTCATCTAATTAAATTTAAAAGTGCCAGACTGACCGAAAAAGGGCAACGCCTGTTGGAAAAAATGGAGGAAAACCCGCCAGCAGCCCTTAAGGAAGGTCCTGTGGTTCCCATTGCCACAAAAGATATGCCCTTCCTAGAGAAAGTGATGTTCAGGGGCGAACTGGAAGATATCTTTGATGCTAGAGATATCAGTGAGGTGGTGTTCCGTACCATGCGAGATATGATGACGAATGAAGCCGCCGATCGGGTGACTTCTGAACTGCATGAACCAGTAGAACCGACAGAAGATAAGGCGCTGCAAAACGAAATTGCTGACTTGTGGCAGGATACCAATCCAATTGTCCATTTCCTTAGCCGGATTCGTCCTCCCCTGATCATTAAGGCTGATACTTTTCTATTCCGGATTCGCCAAGAAGCAGGTTTGCCGCAAGGGGTAGAACCAGAAATGGCAATTAAGGCTGTGTTCTCGGCGACAAAAGATGAATTGTCCGAAGAACGGATTCAGGAAATTGCTGGCTTCTTACCCGACAAAATTAGAGAACTCTGGGAGCAAGCCTAACTTTTTGAAAAAGGCAAAAGTAAAAAGAGCAAATTCTTTACTTTCGCCTTTTACTGACTAGACTTTAAATCTTTTTTTGCTGCCCGACGAGTACCAAATTGCTGAAGTCGGGCAGTATAAATGCTTTTAAAAAACTGAATTAAAGGAGAATCAATCATGATTCACAAACATCAGCCAATCAAAAAAACACTAGCGTTAGCAGGCGCGATTTGTGGGAGTTTGCTCTTTGGCTTACCAGCGCTGGCTCAGATGAACTCGGCTCCAGGGGAGATCGACCAACCGCGCGATACTCGCGATCGCCTGATGCAACCACCCGCAAGTGGAGAGGGCATGATGCAACCACCTGCAAGTGGCGATCGCATGATGCAACCACCTGCAAGTGGCGATCGCATAATGCAAAATAACTCCACTCCCAGCAATGTCAACCAATTGCAGAATAACGCTCAGGGTGCTTCGCCGCTAAATCCTTGTCCTAGCATTTTCTACGAATCTAGATACATTCAAGCAGGCATTCGTCCTCCCGCAGGTTGCCCAGCCGCTCCGCCACTCCAGCCAGGTTCCGCGACTGAGACAACATCCCCAGCGCCGCCAAGACCGGGCGCTGAGACGGCACCGCCGACACAACCGGGTGCTGTGATTCAAGCACCAGCCCCGGAACAGCTACAATCTCCCGCTTCTAACGTGATGCCCATGAACGGGATGGTGAATGTCAGGCTGATTAACCAAACCGGTGATCCCATTACTTACCAGGTGCTGGGCGATACCAATCAGAGAAGACTACCGGGTAGAGATAATATTACGCTCCAAGGCTTAAAAACCCCTGTAAATCTGACTTTCCAACGTCCGAATGGCGCACTGTTGAGAGTCGTTCCGCAAACATCAGGCGAACAGGGAATGTTAGAGGTGGTTTTGGAGGAAACAACGGATCTCAGTGTTGACAAAAATGCCATGACCATTCAGGAAAATGGTAATGTCCTGGTGAACTAACGATTTCGATATTTCCACAACCAGAAGTGTAGAGATGCAAAGCTTTGCGTCCCTACACTTCTGGTGTTTTGATTCAAATGCTTATCTAATCCGAATTTGAGCCAAATTGTTGAGCAAAAGTGCTTCTTCTTGCTCATCCCCAAGGGTACGCGCCAAAACGATCGCTCGTTGGTAGAAGGTCCGCGCCGTTACTGGGTTGCCGCTGACCTGATAAAGTTGAGCAAATAACCTGAGTGATTCTAGTTCTTGCCGCAAATTTTGCGATTCCTGAGCCAAGGTTAAGCGGCGATCGAGCAGTTCAAAACCCTCCTGATACTGCCTAAGCTTGCTGTAGACGACCAGCAGACCATCAATCGCTCGATATTGAGTTGAGCGATCGCGTATTTGCCGACCCAATCTCAGTGCCCCACGGTATGAAATCTGGGCATCCCGATATTGATTGAGTGCCAGATAAGCATCTCCCAAATTATTCACTGTATTCGCCTCGCCCAGCGGGTCTTTCCCCCGACGCCGAAAAATCAAGGCTTCTTCGTAACGTTTAATCGCTTGCAAATAATCGCCGCTATTTGCCGCCGCCAATCCTAGATTACTTAGAGACAGTCCTTCCCCGGCTTGGCTGTTGATGCTTTGGGCAATTGCCAGTGCTTCAGAAAAGCTTGCTGAAGCCGCCTGCACGGCACCTCGTTGCAGCAAAACGGTGCCGACGTTATTTAAGCCATAAATCTGCCCCTGGAAGTCTGGTTCGTCGCGGGCAACCGCCAACCGGCGTCGCAGGGCATCTTCCGCCTCAAAGTAGCGTCCCAAGCGGGCGTAAGTAAGACCTAAATAATCGTATGTCTGACCGATTGCCCGCCGATCGCCTATTTGTTGGTAAATATCCAGTGCTTGTATCCAGTAGGGAATTGCTTTTGCCAGGTTCCCTCTCTGTTCCTCCTGTGCGCCCAATCGCAGCAGTCGGTCAGCATCTTCCCTCGCATATCCTTGGGTCCCATTGTTCAAGGGGATACTGAGTTGTTGGTCAATACTAACGGCTTTGGCACTGCTCGGCAAGTAAAAAGTAAACAGTAAAAAGATAAAAGAAACAGAAAAGAATCTCAATTTATTAGCATTGTTCTCTTTTATTTTTTGTGCCCTATTTTTGCCTAGTTTGGCGAATGCTGCAAACAACCACCCTCGCTCCTCATAACTCATAGCTAATCGCTCCACTTGCCTCTTGCTTCTCACCTTTTTGTTGCTTAGCTGCTCCTACCAGATAAATTGTGCGAATATCCTCTGGTAAAGAAGCTTCTAACAGTTGATACCCTTCTTGGAGCTTGACTTGAACCTGTGCGGGAGAAATTGTTTCTCCCTCTGCCTGGAGATAAGCGGCAATCCGCGTATGACTCCAGTTAAAGGTCTGCGCCATCAGCACCATCAATCGCAGCATCGGCGGGAATCGCTCCAACGCTTGTTCGACATAACACCACAGGGGCGGGGAAGCCGCTTGTAGGTTGTAATGAATTGACTCCACGGGCGGCAATTCTGCCTGGTTGATACATACAGCAGTAATGTTGATCAGCCAGTTCTGGAACGTTAGCATCCCAGTCCCGCTAACATCGCGCAAATCCAGTCCGCCTAGCTCAAAGTAGATGTGCCGCCAGGTGAGGGCGAAGAGGTAGTCTGCTTGTACAGGCGATCGCGCCAAATGCTGAATCAGGGTATAAACAATCGGACTATAGCGACTGAAAAGCGCTACGAAGAAGCGCCCCTGCTCCGGATGGCGCTGAAACAAAGTCAGTAATTCCTGATCGCTGTAATGAAACAGCGATTTGACAATCGGATGATTGCTTTCAGGGAAATGAGGAATTTGCACGATTTTGAATCACTTACTGGAGTCATTCTATCCAGGAACGATCCCTAATATATCTAGTGTTTTCAGGAATGGAAATGATACTTGTATTTTTAGCCGGTGGGAAGAGTGCCAATCGCCCTTTATTTTTTTAGCTGATGCGATCGCTTCAGTGCGATGAATGGAGTAGCGATCGCGCTCAACAAACTCCCATCCTTCTGATTATCTTTCTCATTTTGTGAAGGCAAGATACCCGACTTCATAGAGAAATCGGGTATCTGAAATCGTAGCGATCGCCTTGTCTGAGTATCGAGCTAGATGACTTGCTGCGTCAGTTTTATTAACTTCGGCAGACTTGCAGAGTATTTTAGAGACTCGTTTAAGCTTGATAGAATTAAATAGCGCTCTTGACTGGTTTACAGTCAAAGTGTTATGTGCAACCGTAAGTTTAGTTTTCAATAGAGTTCTTCAAGCCTTGTAGGTTCATGGTTCTAGCAGCAATTGATACGATTTCTCTTCTGCCTCAGCTCGTTCATTTAGGTGCTTTTTTCCCTGAATTACCTCTAGATGGTCTCTTGTCTACTCAAGGCATCATGGTGATGCTCTTGGCAGCCTACGCTGGTGCTATGTGGATGTTTCTCACCAGCGCCCCAAAAGTCCATACCGTCATGGTGTCCGATTTAGACACGGCGCGACAGTTTTATGAAGGCTTGCTAGATTTGCCAGTCGCAGAAGTGCCGCTGCACTACTACTACAACTACGAGCAAACATTGGGAGCTACTGCCATCGATCCGCTTTATCTCTCACCCACGTTGGGAGGAAGCACTGCTACCCAAAAGCTGAATGGTACGGAAGGTTTATGGTATCAGCTCAAGAAGAACACCCAACTGCACGTAATTTCTGGAGCCAGTTTGGGGAAGAAAAACCAGCAGCGCCACGTTTGTTTTGACCACGATTGTTTAGAAATGGTGCTGATGCGGGTACAAATGCGGGGCGTCAAGCACAAAATTCGCCGCGACAAACCCTTGAATTTTTTGGTAAAAGATTTGGATGGTCGCGTGATTGAAATGGCAGAAGTGTCGAATTAGCAAGATTGACCTTTTCTTAACCCCTCCCTATTTCTCCCTAACCCTTCCCTACAAGGGGAGGGTTAGGGAGAAATGTTTGTTAATGGGAGGGAAAAGGAAGAAATTTTTGGGTTGTTGGGTTCTTTTTAATTCTCCCCTTCCCTACGAGGGAAGGGGCAGGGGTTAGGTTGATTCTGGGGTAGCGTCGGATTTTTCGGGTTTGAGGAGAGGGAAAGCGATCGCATCCCGAATGCTGGCACAATCAGTTAGCAGCATCACTAAGCGGTCAATTCCAATCCCTAAACCACCTGTCGGCGGCATTCCATACTCCAGCGCTGTCAGGAAATCTTCATCCACGCCTTGCGCTTCCAAATCTCCCGCTGCCTTCCGCGCCGCTTGCGCTTCCAGTCGTTCACGCTGATCGATAGGATCGGTTAATTCTGAGAAACTATTCGCCGTCTCCCGTCCGACGATAAATAGCTCAAATCGCTCTACCAATCCTGGTTTCGAGCGGTGCGGCTTAGCCAGGGGAGAAATTTCCACCGGATAATCCAGCACAAACGTCGGCTGAGTCAGATTCGGTTCGCATTTTTGCTCAAAGGCTTCGTTGAGGATTTTGCCAATCGATTCGCATTCTTCTGCGCCTCCGATACCTGCCTCACTTGCTGCTGCTTTCGCGGCTTCCAGCGTTGGGAAAGCGGCAAAATCTAAGCCAGTTTGCTCCTTGACTAAGTCGTGCATGGTAACGCGACGCCAAGGCGGTGTTAAGTTAATCGGTTCGCCTTGATAAGTAATTTCCAGCGTCCCCAGCACCTCTTGCGCCACAGTGGTAATAATTCCCTCCGTCAGCGCCATCATGTCCTGATAGTCGGCGTAGGCTTGATAAACCTCAATCGTGGTGAATTCGGGGTTGTGGCGGGTAGAAATCCCCTCATTCCGGAAAATCCGCCCCAGTTCAAACACCTTCTCAAATCCACCTACAATTAGCCGCTTTAGATGGAGTTCTGTGGCAATCCGCAGATACAACTCCATATCCAGCGTGTTGTGATAGGTGACGAAGGGACGCGCATCCGCACCACCAGCTTCTCCCTGTAACACTGGCGTTTCAATTTCAATAAAGCCGAGTTTATCCAAATAGCGGCGAATTCCGGCGGTAATCAGAGCGCGGCGTCGGAAGGTTTCCCGCACTTCCGGATTGACAATCAAATCCACATAACGCTGACGGTAGCGCTTAGCTACATCCGTCAATCCATGCCACTTATCCGGTAAAGGCAGCAGCGACTTGGTGAGAATCGCGTACTGCTTGACGTAAACCGATAGCTCACCCTTTTCCGTGCGTTTAACTGTCCCCTTGGCTCCCAGAATATCCCCGGCATCTGTTAGATCCTTTAGGTGTTTAAAGGCATCCGGGACATCCGCCATCCCTTCATCGATTCTTTTCTTCTCCAGATACAGCTGAATCGAGCCAGTTTCGTCTTGCAAGGTAAAGAAGGCGAGTTTGCCGAAGACGCGACGCGCCATAATGCGTCCAGCAATGGTGACTTCTACTTCTACTTCTTCACCGCTTGGCAAATCTGCGTATTTTTCCTGCAATTGCGCCGCATGGTGGCTGGATTCCCACTGGTAAGCATAGGGATTCATTCCCATCTGCTTGAGCTGTTCGACTTTCTCTAACCGCGTGGCGCGGATATCATCTGAGGACATGGTAAGGAACTTTTAGGGGCAGTCTTTGATTTTAGGATGCTCTGGGCGAGTCTGTTAACTATTGTGTCTTGTTTTTGCAGTGGCGGGGGAAGGAGAGTGGAGGAGGCGATCGCGCCTCTGGCTCAGATGGCTTTTTTGGAATGGAGGAAAAATAATAGTGGAGAGCGCTCGCTATTACACTTGTGTAAGTCCTGCCACCATAGATTCAGTTAATAGAGCTTTACAAATATTTTGCTAATATATCTAAGAATTTAGGCTGTAGGTGTTTAACAGCTATGCCTTCAGTATATTAACCAGTTCAAGCTAATCGTTGTAATTTATGTGACTGAAGGGGACATTAGTTATGAAAATTAAAACAATAGAATATTATAACAAAGCCTTAGACTGGCGCTTAAATCCAGTTGATTTTACTAATAGCTTTTCTAACCTCACCTTACTTGTCGGTGTATCAGGAGTTGGCAAAACTCAAATTATTAAGTCTATCTTAAATTTAAAGAGAATAGCCAACGGGGAACCTTTGAATGGGGTGCAATGGGATATTACATTTGAAACCCTTGATCGGGTTGAATTTCGATGGAAAGGAGAATTTGAAAGTAAAGGATTAGCCGGAGAGATTCGTGATGTAAATGATGAAGAACCTAAAATTAGAATTATAAATGAATATTTATACAAACAGGGCAATGAACTTGCTAAAAGAAACAACGACAAAATAGAATTTAAAAATCAAACAACTCCGAAGTTATCACCGTTTAAAAGTTTAGTTGATATACTAAGTGAAGAAGAAGACATTGCTCCCATAAAGGAGAGTTTTGATAAAATAATTCAGTTGGATACAGAAAATAAAATATATACAGTTACTACTGCATTGTTAAACCAATTTGAAAACTCTTCTGTGGAAACCATACAAAAAATTAATCAACCAGACTTAATCAAATTGGCATTAGTTTATAAATATTTCCCAGATGTATTTCAAAAAATCAAAAAGCGCTTTATAGCTATATTTACACAGGTTGAAGATATCAAATTAGAACCGGAGAGGCCGGAAAATTTACCAATTAGTTTTGGGAATTTATTGAATGAATTTCTTTTTATTAAAATTAAAGAAAAAGGTATTAATAAATGGATTAGTCAACCTAACATTTCTTCTGGAATGTTTAAATCGTTAATGCAGATTAGCGGACTATACTTATCGCCTGAAGACAGTGTAATTCTCATCGACGAATTTGAAAATAGTTTAGGCGTTAACTGTATTGATGTTTTAACTGAAGATTTGTTGGCGCAAAATAGAAATCTGCAATTTATCATAACCAGCCATCACCCTTACATTATTAATAATATTGGCATGGAACACTGGAAAATAGTTACTCGCAGAGGAGGTGTAGTAACGGTAAAAGATGCTAAGGATTTTAACGTGGGGAAATCTAGACATCAAGCTTTTATTCAACTACTAAATCTTGAAGCTTACAGCGAAGGAATAGCAGTTGAATGAATCTGTATTTTCTTGTGGAAGGAAGAAGAACTGAAAAAAAAGTTTATCCAGCTTGGTTAGGGCATCTGTTACCAGAACTACAGCGAGTTAATGCTTACCATCAAGTAAATGAAAAAAACTATTACCTTATAAGTGGTGAAGGTTATCCTTCCCTTATTTATGATTTCATTCCCAGAGCAATTGAAGAAATTAATTTAAGTGGAAAGTATGACTATTTTGTGGTATGCCTTGATGCAGAAGAAAATACTGTTCCAGATATCAGAAAGGAAATTGATGAATTTATCAGAAAGGAAAGTTTTGAATTGGGAAAGACAAAGCTTGTTATTATCGTTCAAAATAGATGTCTGGAAACGTGGTTTCTGGGTAATCGGAAAATTTACTCAAAAAATCCTCAAAACCAACCTTTGTTAAACTATAGCCGCTATTATGATGTTTCAGTCGATGACCCTGAATTGATGGACAAATATAACGATTTTAATACTCACGCTCAGTTTCATGGTGCTTATTTAAAAGCCTTATTTGAAGAGAAAAATATCATTTATAACAAAAGAAACCCAGGTGATGTATTAAAAGCATATTATTTGGCTGAATTAATAGTAATACCAGTTTCCAATGAAGATGCACTAAATTGAAGAAAGCAACAGGGTAGGTGTAGGAATGGCAAATCAGTTCAAAGTGGCAGTCCAAGAGACAACGGAAGAACTGCAACATCGGCTGAAACGAGCCGTCACCGCTCAAGCAAAAGAGCGGTTGCAAATGCTCTACTCGATTAAAACAGGAGCGCTGACCACAAGGTCTGAGTTAGCGCAGTGGATACAACGTGACGAATCGACGATCTATCGCTGGCTCCAGCGATATAAACAAGGTGGGATAAAAGCTCTCTTAAGTGTGAAAACAGCACCTGGGAAAGTCTCGAAAATTACGCCGGAGGCTTTGCAAAAACTAGAACAACGCTTGGCACAACCGGAAGGATTCCACAGCTATGGTCAGATTCAACGGTGGTTGGAAGCCGAATGTGGGGTGGTAGTGGCCTATCGAACGGTGCATCAATTAGTGCGCTATAAACTTAATGCCAAGCTAAAAGTGCCTCGTCCTCGCAGCCAGAAGGCTTTACCCGAAGTGCAAGCTGCCTTTAAAAAAAACTCAAAGACTTGATAAGAGTGCTGGTGCGCTATCTGGGAACAGGACAACCAGTGCGTTACTGGTGTCAAGACGAGACTCGTCTGGGACTCAAGACCATCACAGGTCGGCAGATTACCCTCAAAGGGGTGAAACCTCACGGCATCGTTGGTTGGCGGCGCGAGAACTTCTATGTGTATGGAGCAGTGGAACCGGCTACGGGAGAAAGTTTCTTTTGGGAGTTTTCCCATCTCGATAGCTCCTGCTTTCAGTCGTTTCTCAACCACTTTTCTGTACAATTTCCCGATAGCTTAAATATCCTGCAACTAGACAATGGCAGTTTCCACAAATCGGTAACCCTGAATTGGCCCGATAACATTCTGCCAATTTTTCAACCAGCTCACAGTCCTGAACTCAACCCTATCGAGCGCTTATGGCAACATTTCAAGCAGTTTTTGCGTTGGGAAACTTGCACCAACTTGGAGCAATTGCGACAGAAGTTGAAAGAGGTTCTCGATCTCATCTCTCCTGAAGTGATCTCCTCCATTTGTGGATGGGATTACATCACTACAGCTTTATTAAGTGCAACTTCATAGGAAATTGGTATAAGAATTCATAATCAGCCACACCAATTGGCTACCTTCCGAAATTTTATAGAATTTTGTAACAGAGTCAAAGCAGAATTGTAAAAATAAATAGCGCGATCGCATTTTCCCCACATCACAAAAATTGTGAGTTAATCGTTGCGACTGCGCCAACAGCATCGCTATTTGTTGTAGATGTAGAAGCAAGTAGATTCGCTGTCTGAGTTGCATTCAGACAGATGCTTGGTAAGATTTTAATAGATTGGCAATCTGTCGGTTTGAGGCTGGAGCTGTCTAAAATTGAAAAAGCAGCTTCAGCCTCTTGATTGACACTTTGAAAGCTAATAGCAAGATGGTTAGACTTTTCCCAATCTCTAATTGGCTCAAAAGTGTTAATCTCAGCAGCAAAGTGAGCTAATTTAAAAAGTTACAGAATCAACTATCGATCAGCTGTTGGTAAATGAAAGGAACTCCCTCATATATTGAGTAACCAGTTGCGGTTTCTCTTGCTGCACCCAATGACTAGAGTCAGGGATGTATTTAATCGTAAAGTCTTTGACATACGCTTCAGTTCCGTAAGTCAGTTCTTTACCGAGTGCAGTATCTTGCTCTCCCCAAATCATTAGTGTAGGAACCTGGAGGATACTCCAATCTTGACTGAGCATTCTCTGCTGAAAAAGATTGCGATAATAGTTTAGGCTGGCTGTCAGGGCACCGGGTTTTGCAGCAGCTTGTTTATAGGCATCCAGATCGGCTTTGGTGAAGGCATTCTTATTAACAGCCATACCCGCGATAGCCGTTTCAATCGATTGGTAATCGAAGGATTGTAAAAGAAATTCTGGTAGCCACGGTAGCTGAAAAAAGAAGATATAGGAACTGCGTAATAGTTGTTGAGGATTACGCATATTTTCGGCAAATTTGGCAGGGTGAGGCAGATTTAGCACAATCAACTTGTCCACCATCGTGGGGTATGAGTAGGCAAAATTCCAAGCGATCGCGCCCCCCCAGTCATGACCCACCAGCACGCAGCTAGAGTATCCGAGTCCCTGAATTACCCCTTCAACATCTTTAATAAATTCATCCATCACATAAGCCGATTGAGCTGCTGGCTTATCGCTGTCGTTATAGCCGCGCAAGTCAAGGGCGACGACTTTATAATCTTTGGCAAATTCGGGGATTAGATGCCGCCAGGAGTACCAAAATTCCGGGAACCCATGCAGCATTAGCATCAAAGGGCCTTCTCCCTGAGTGACGTAGTGCAGCTTAATTCCGTTGCTGGTGATATATTCGTGCTTCCAAGAACCCTCTAGCACAGACATAGATACCTCCTTTGCTGTTGTAGTCATGGCATCGGCGATTCATCGCCGATGCGAACACTCTTCAGGTTAACGAATCAACACCAGAAGACGGCAGGTTCGGAAGAGATAGTTCATTAACATTCGCTTGATTTTGCTGACGCCGAGTGATTACCTGCCTTAGCACTTGCATTAAGATACTAGGCTGAAACAACGCCGTGGGTGGTTTCAGCAGGTGCAGCACTTCTATGAAAACTTTGAAGGCTACGGGACTCTCAATCGTGATTAACCTCACACGATCCAGATACCGTTGCATCAATCGGGTCTTCAGATCGGGTTGACCGCCCTCGGTCGTAGACCAGCGGAAATCCTCGCCCGTCGCCATCAGCCAAGGAATATGATTCACTTTAGCCAGTTGCTTTTGAAAGCGCCGCGTTAAACCCGTTAAATCGTCCTGAGAGTGACGCTGAAATTGCACTTTCAAGCACTCCTCCAGCGTTAACGCAGCCATCGCCGCCGCGGTCATACCTTGACCGTAGATAGGATTGAAGGAACAGACGGCATCACCTAAGACGACAAAGTTTTCTGGCAGTCTGGATTGTTCGTAGTGACGCAGGCGGTTTTCTGTGCCGCGATGACAGTAGATGGGTGAAATCGGTTGGGCTTGTTTGACCACTTCGTAGAGAATGGACGATCGCAAGCTGCGGGCAAATTCCAAAAAGCCAGCTTCGTCGCTGGGTGGATAGTCTCGACCCAAACCAGCCAGGGTAATTACAAAAGCGTCACCCTCACAGGGATAAAGCAGCCCACCGCGAGAATTTTCTCCTGGTTTAGACCACACCACGATTGATTTCCAATCGCTTTGGAAATCCGCTGGACGTTGATACCAACGGCTGGCGTAGCCTAAAAAGGAGTTAATGACTGTCTCTTGAGGCGGTGTGTAACCTAATGCCTTTATCCACTCAGGGGTTTTGGAATTCCGTCCAGTTGCATCCACGACCAGATCGGCTGGTAGAGACGCGGAATTTTGCGTCTCTACATCTGCGGCGCTAGTGTTTTGCCCGTGGTGGTGAAATTGCACCTGTACGCCCGTTACCTTAGTTTTGCTGGTGTCGGACAACAACTCGGTTGCTTGGCATTCTTCCAGAAAGCGTACATTGCTGTAAGCAGCCAGTCGGCGGCGAATCATCCACTCCAGCAGGTTCCGACTACAGGCACGAGTCACCAGTCCAGAGGAAAAGCGGGGTGCCCAACCGCCAAAATCTAGCATGGGACAGTCTAACGTCCAGTCCAAAGCAGTAGCGCCAGCAGCCGCTAATTCAGCACCCAATCCAGGAAACATTTGCTCCAAAATCTGCTGACCCCGCAACAGCAGAACGTGAGCTTGGTGGGCTTGGAGTACCCCTCGGCGCGTCTCTGGTTTGTCTGGGATGCGATCGCGTTCAATAATCGTCACTTGATCAAAGCGTTCGGCAAGCACTCGCGCTGCCAGTAGCCCAGCCATACTGCCACCGATGACAATGGCTTGTCTATTGCTGCCAACCGCCAGTTGGTGAGGGACGGACATAGACGTTTGAGTTTTTTTGGGTGATTTAGATGTATGTCAGCTTAATTTTGCTTCTGATTCTATCAGCGTCTGCTTCTCTTCTTTTTCTTGTAGCAATAGTCCTCCGAGATGAATCACTGCCAGAATCAGCGCCCCAATTGAAAGAATGTAGCTATGCAACGTGTACAAATGGGCAACTGTTACCGTATTGATGGCTCCACCCCCCGTGAGGATTTCTCGGAGTAGGGAACCAATTCCAGGGACGGCTTCTACTGTGCCTAATTCGATGGTGAAACGCCAGTATCCCAGCTGTGTCCAATCGAGAAGCATGGCAGTCCAACCAAGCGCGATCGCTACCAAAGTTAATAAAATTCCGCTAATCCAAGCGGTCAGCCAGCTTCGGCGAAATTTTTCACCGAGAAACATCACAACAATCGCTATCAGAGAAGCCCCAATTAATCCATTTCCAGCAATCTCATGGAGACGCTGAATTAGCCAACCGTTGGGAATCTCTGATTTGATTTCCCTCAAGGAATTATAGGCTCCACCTGCGGTCGGTTCGTAATAGAAAGATAGAAGAATTCCGGTGACGGCTGCTGTCAGGCTCAAAGACAAAATTGCTACAGCCAAAATAGTAGCCAGTCGTCGAAGTACAAAAGCGTACTGCACATTGTTCATGGCTAACTCCAACCTTTTTCGGTTGAATATGTATTTATACTTATTGTATTTATTTTTTCTGATTTGAACCCAAGAAATTATTAAATTTGTGAGCAAAACGAGCAGCAAAGAGAACGCCTACGCCAAGACCCGGAACGCAATTCAGGGGATGCTCCCGTTACTGTCTCTGTAGGGTGTTAGGAAAATCCACCTTCTCAGAACAAAACAGCCGATTTTCCTCACCACTGATGCTCTGCCGCCATGAATGTCTCGACAGATGCAACATCCAGAGGCCGGGAGAAAAAATAACCTTGTCCATACTCGCATTGCAGGGTTCTGAGTTGGGCAAGTTGCTCTGCTGTTTCTACTCCTTCTGCCACCACATCCAAACCCAAGTTGTGAGCCAGTGTGATAATGGTACGGACAATCTCCCAATTCTCGCTATCACTGCTCATTCTACCGACGAAAGAGCGGTCAATTTTCAACGTATCAATCGGAAATCGGTGCAGATAGCTTAAAGATGAATAACCTGTGCCGAAGTCATCAATATATATCTGGACGCCTAGTTTTTTTAATTGTAAGAGAGTAGCGATCGCAGATTCAGCATTTTCCATCACCGCGCTTTCAGTGATTTCTAACCGCAAACAGCCAGGATCTAAACCTGTTTCCTCTAAAATTTGATGGATTGCTTGGGCGAGATGAGGTTGCGTAAACTGTTTGCTCGATAGATTTACGCTAATAGTTAATGGTTGATGGTTGATGGTTAATGGTTTGTTGCCAGGAACACCGGATGATGAATCATTAACAAGTTGTTTTTGCCATACATACATCTGACGGCACGCTTCCTGTAATACCCACCAACCGATAGGAACGATTAGTCCAGTTTCTTCTGCTACTGGAATAAACTCAGCTGGAGAAATCAAACCGCGTTCTGGATGCTGCCAGCGCGCTAGAGCTTCAAATCCAGTAATTTGACCTGTGGAGAGCGAAACAATGGGCTGGTAGTGAAGTAGAAACTCTTGGCGATTAACAGCCTGCCTCAAGTCAGTTACTAACTGCAAAAGTTCCACAGCGCGAGTGTGCATCGTCATGTCGAAGACCTCATGACGCGCTCTACCCGATGCCTTAGCACGATACATGGCAATGTCGGCATCGCGTAAGAGGTCTTGCGGCTGGTGAGAATCTGTAGTGTTAAAGGCAATGCCAATACTGGCACTGGTAAAGACTTCCTGCCCGTTTAAGTTAAAAGGTAAAGCGAGTTCATTTTGAATTTGGTTCGCAACGCGGGTGGCGTCACTCACATCTTGAATATCTTCTAGAAGAATCGTGAACTCATCTCCCCCAAGACGGGCAACCATATCTCCAGGACGCAGACACCTCTGGAGCCTGTAAGCGATTTCGACAAGTAGTTGATCGCCGATTGTATGTCCAAGGCTGTCATTAATCACCTTAAAGCGATCGAGATCCAGAAAGAGTACAGCAAACAAGTAATCTTGACGCCGTTTTGTCAGCTCAACCAAATGTCCGAGCCGCTCCATGAATAGAGCGCGGTTGGCTAAACCTGTCAGCTTATCGTGAAAGGCATCGTGGATTAATAGATCCTCTACCAGTTTGCGATCGCTAATATCTGTAGCAACACCCAGCACTTGTCGGGCTTTCCCATCTGGTGAGACTAGAGATTTCTTGGTGGTTTGAAACCAACGCACGTTGCCTGTAGAGTCGGTGAGGGTCTCCTCAGAAATGATTTTTTCCGTTTCTCCTATTATCACTTCTCTGTCATCGGAGAGAAACCGTTCTACTTCCTCAAAATTCGGATTGAAATCTGCATCGGTTTTGCCAAGCAAATTTTCAACGGTTGTTCCATAAATACTTGCTAATGCTTTGTTAACCAGAGTAAATTTTCCGTCCCAGTCTTTGACAAAAATTAAATTTGGGGTGGAGTCAATCACATTGCGAAGAAACTCTTGTTGTACTCTAAGTGCTTCTTCTGCTTGCTTGCGGCTGGTAATATCTCGGCTCACAGCGAGGAGACATTGCTGATTGTCAAAGTCAATAATCTCTGCTGATAGTAATGCCACACGCGCCTCACCTGATTTTGTAAGGAAGGTAAATTCTATGTTGCGAACAGACCCTTCCTCCAGCAATATCTGCTTCATGCGATCGCGCTGCTCCTGATTTGCCCAAATCTTCAGCTCAACTGTGGTGCGACCGATGATTTCTTCGCGGGTATAACCAGTAATGTTTAGCAAGCTATCGTTGACTTCAACAAGGCGTCCCTCTGCCACCGTACTGATAGTGATTGCGTCAGGAGTGGAACGGAAGGCTTTAAAGAATCTCTCTTCTGATGCCCGCCGCGCCGCTTCTGCTCGCTGGCGCTCTTCAATTTCGGCTTGTAATGTCTGATTCGCTTTTTCTAGCTCTTGGGTTCGTTCCCAAACCCGATTTTCTAGCTTTTCGTGCGCTTTCTGGAGTGCGGTTTCTGTCCGCTGGCGCTCAATGGCAATTCCTGCTAAGTTTGTCGCTATTTCAATCAGTTGTAAATCATAAGAATTAGGGGTGCAAGGCTGGGAGTCGTACATGGCAAAAGTACCCAACACCTTGCCATCCGAATTAAGAATTGGTGTAGACCAACAAGCTCGCAGTTCGTTGCTCAACGCTAACTCGCGGTAATCTTGCCACAACGGATCGATGGCAATATCTGAGACAATTACAGGCTCTTTCCAATAGGCAGCTGTCCCGCAAGAAACAACACGCGACCCAATGGCGATTCCGTCAAGGGCACGATTATAGCTTTCTGGAAGACTAGGTGCTGCGGCATGGCGGAGATTGCGCCCATTTTCATCCAGAAGTAGAACGGAACATCGCATTTTACTGGAATGTTTCTCAATATTGCGGCATAAGACGTTCAGGACGCTATTGAGAGAGTCTCCTCTAGCAATCATTTCCAGTACACGCTTCTGACTAGCTAAGAGACTTTCTGCTTGCAAGCGCTCAGCGATCGCTTGTCGCATATTTACTAAATTACGTCTTAGTTCCAGTTGCGCTACGACCTGACGACTCAGTGATAAGAGGGCTTCTTGCTGCTCAGGCTTGAGTTGACGCGGCACAAAGTCGATCGCGCACAGCGTTCCCAGCGCATAACCGGCGGGTGTGATTAAAGGCGCACCTGCATAAAAGCGAATATTGGGGTCAGTCGTTACCAAAGGGTTCGTGGCAAACCGTTGGTCGGCTAATGCATCTGAGACGATAAACAAATCGGTTTGCAGAATAGCATGGGAGCAAAAAGCGATATCTCGCGGTGTTTCTGATACTTCCACACCGACTTTTGACTTGAACCACTGCCGATTCGCATCGACGAGGCTGATTAGCGCAATCGGTGTTCCGCAAATATGTGCAGCCACACGAGCTAGATCGTCGAAAGCCTGTTCGGGAGCCGTATCAAGAATCTCATACTGCTGGAGGGCTTTCAGCCTTCCTGCTTCATGGCTAGGCATAGGCGCTTTCACGCAGGATATTTCTCCAGATTCGATGCTTGCGACATTTTTGCTGGCACTAGCTTTGGTTATTTTTTGGGATATAGCTTCAAATATACCTATCCGGCTCAGATTTCCCATATTCTGTTTTTCCTCAGCTAGGTTAGTTATATTTATATTCGTAACTTTTACTTTTACCTTAATTTACATAGGTTCTTTAGGGATCTAAGTCACAAACAATTCGTTTGTCTGTCACAAATTACCTTAAGAAGTTTTTAATCTTATTAATTTTTAGACGTAGAAAGTTAGTCTGTATATGAGATTACAGAGATTCTGGATGAAATTAATTTATTTACAATTTTATCGATATAAAAAATGCCCATCATTTAAGTTTTTTCATTACATCTGGAGCAATTACAAAATTTGGGAACCGGGAAAATACGGGTGTTCTCTTGTTTCCAGCAGAGAGTTTCCTATTTCTTCAGGATTTCTACGGATCTAAAAACAGGGCAGATGATTTCACTAGACCTCTTGCAAAAGTCGTCGCTGGGGTAATATGGGGTCTAAAATTAGACGATTGCTAGCTGCCAGTCATAAGTTTTACTCATCTTACCTTTGACTGAGCCGAAGTTCATA